>NZ_JAMQKA010000030.1:0-70981 GCF_031569985.1 Aliifodinibius sp. S!AR15-10
AATACTGAGCTGATGGCGCTTATCCGACATAAAAAGATTCCATTTGAGTTAAAAATTGGCGATGTTCGATTAAACCTATCGGTTTTGGGAAAAATCCCCAAAACAAGGGGTTCTGCAAAGGCCCCTTCAAATTTCCGAGTAGATTAATTCATACAGCAAATGTAGCCCGAACCTTACAAATAATTAGTTTTTGAGAGAAAACCAGGATCAGAGTTGAAATTCTTTACATCTCAGCTTACACATATTATATCCAGGCCGGGAACGAGGTATAACCTGAAGCGGCTGGCCCGTTTTCTGGCGGTACTCCTCTTGGTGATCATTGTTTATTCGGTAGTGTTCCATTTCATCATGGAATATGAAGGGCAGAAGTACAGCTGGATTACCGGCTTTTATTGGACGCTTACCGTGATGTCCACCCTCGGCTTTGGCGATATTACGTTCACCAGCGATCTGGGTCGTACTTTTTCTGTGATCGTCCTTCTTTCGGGTATGATATCACTGTTGATATTACTGCCGTTCACGTTCATCCAGTTTTTTTATGCTCCCTGGCTTGAAGCCCAGTCCAGGGCGCGGGCTCCGCGTGAATTGCCCGAAGATACCCGTAACCATATCATAATTACGCATTACAACCCGATTTCCAGGGCCCTTATGAAAAAGCTGGAACAGTACAACTACCACTACTCTCTGCTGGTGAATGACCTGGCCAAAGCCCTGGAATACCATGACGATGGATACCACGTGGTTTATGGCGAACTCGATGATCCGGAGACCTATAGCAAATTACGCATCAACCAGGCGTCCATGGTGGTAACGCTGGGAACGGATATGGTAAATTCCAATATCAGCAATACCGTGCGAGAGATGGACGAAACAGTGACGGTTGTGGCCACGGCCGATTCTGCTGATTCCATAGATCTTCTCAAGCTCGCAGGATGTAATTATGTGCTCAGGATGGGAGATATGATGGGGCGTTCCCTTTCGCGCAGGACCATCGGTCAGGACAGCCGTGTGCATGTGATCGGGCGGTTTGACCAGCTGGTTATTGCCGAGGCGATGGCCTACCAGACACCATTGGTGGGCACAACCCTGAAGGAAAGCAGGTTGCGGGAACAGATGGGGATTAACCTGGTGGGGATTTGGGAACGGGGCAAGTTCTTAAAACCGCACCCCGATCTACTCATCAAAAATGAAAGTGTGTTGATTATGGCCGGTTCGCCCGATCAACTCAGAAGGTACGACGAGTGCATGGCGATATATCGCGCCTCGGATGAGCCGGTGATCATTATCGGGGCGGGTCGTGTAGGCCGGGGCATCGCAGAAGCCTTCGACGAACGGGGGCTGGATTTTCGGATCATTGACAAAAATCCGGATCGCATGAAGGATGACAAGCGCTACATCCTGGGGTCCGCCGAAGATTTCAATATCCTGGACAAGGCGGGCATTCGTAAGGCTCCCTGCATCCTGATTACGACCCATGATGACGATATGAATATTTATCTGACGATTTATGCGCGGAAACTGCGTCCCAATGTGCAGATTGTCAGCCGTTCCACCCTGGAACGCAACGTGTCCACCCTGCACCGGGCCGGGGCCGATTTTGTGCTGTCATATGCCACCATGGGAGCCAACGCCATCTTTAATATTTTGGAACGCAACGATATCGTCATCATAGCAGAAGGTCTCAATGTGTTTACCGTAGAAACGCCACAGAAACTTATAGGAAAAAGCCTTATTGAATCCCTGATTCGGCAACGGACCGGATGCAATGTACTTTCGATACGGAAAGACGGCCAGCAGATCATCAATCCCGAGCCAGGCTTCGAAATAGAGGAAGAAAGCGAACTGGTACTGATTGGTACTACCAGTGATGAAAAAAGATTCATGGATGTATTCAGGGAGTAACACGATTAGTGAGCCCAATCTAAATAACGTCAGTTCGATATAAAACTGTCATTGCGAAGAGGGCTTCAGCGACCATCGGGATCCCGACAATAGTCGGTAGGCAATCTCCTAATAGGATGAACAAAAAATCGGGCAGGGAGATCGCCACGTCGACCTCACTATGGAGCCCACTACTATCAAAGACGCCTCCTCGCGATGACAGCTATGATTATTGTGATCCTTATTTCGAACTGACGTAATAATAAAACCAAAGGTACTTCGCAGCTGAGTAGTTCAAGGTTATGGAGTACCTCTAACGGTTCATTGCAGGTTTGAAAATTAAATACTTTGATATTAAACAAACTATGAATAGATTGCTCTAACATATTGTTTTTAATAAACAAAGGGAGGGATATATGAAGAGGATAATAGTACTAATACCGGTGATGTTGGGATTGCTATTTTTTGCAGGATGCAAAGATTCCTACATAGGTTCTGTCGACCAATCTGAAGCGGTAACAAGCCAGCCTGAGCAGATTGCTTCGGATGCGCACGGCTCGGCACACATGCAGCGAAATTTCCGAACGCATCTTACCGGAGACCAGGAAGTGCCGGCCGTTGAGACCGATGCACAGGGCCAGGCAACATTCCAGGTTAGCAAAGATGGCACTTCCATCAGCTACAAACTGATTGTTGCCAATATAGAGAATGTGCTGATGGCTCATATCCACTTGGCACCAGCTGGTCAAAATGGAGGGGTAGTGGTTTGGCTATACCCTTCAGCACCGCCTCCACAGCTGATTGAGGGGCGTTCTGATGGTGTGCTTGCTGAAGGTACAATTACAGCTGATGATTTAGTAGGAGCTCTTGCCGGCCAAACCCTGGATGATCTGCTCAATGCGATGAAGGCGGGGAATACTTATGTGAATGTCCACACTTCGCAGAACCCGCCCGGTGAAATTCGCGGACAAATCTTCTAGTGATCTTAAATGTTGATACCTGCTTAGAATTAACATAGAGGTCGAAATCCTGATCTAGGGTTTCGGCCTTTACTTTTATATAGCGGTGGAACCGAACAGTCTTTTCCGGCAATTCGAAGCAATTGCATCCCTCCCGGCCTATCCTTAATATAGATTCGCAAATCGTGAATTTTAACGCTTTATGGGGTATGAAGGAACACAAAGGGATGCGCCCGCAGGATGTCGTAGTGCTGTTAAAGATTGTTGCGCTCGGTGGGCAGCACTGGTATAACAAGGACCTGGCGAACCAGCTGGATATCAGCAAGTCTGAGGTAAGCGAGTCGCTTAACCGCTCGCTCGTGGGTGGATTGTTGGAGGAGGACAAGAAAACCGTGCGACGGGAGGCCCTGTTCCAGTTTTTGGTACACGGCCTGAAGCATGTCTTTCCGGCCATTCCCGGTCGCCTGCAGCGTGGTCTGCCGACGGCGTATTCAGCACCGGTGCTCAGTGGGGAGTTTGTGGTTGACGATCCCTACATTTGGCCCGCCCCGGGGCTGCCGAATACAGTCAAGGGGATCTCCATTTCGCCGCTTTATGCCACCGTGCCCCAGGCTTGTGCCGAAGATGCCGCTCTCTATGAGCTGTTGGCCCTGGCGGACGCTCTCCGGGTTGTGGAGTGGCAAAGCGATGTGGCAGAGCTGCTGCGGAGCAAAATGTTCGGGGAGGAGTAAGGAGTTGATGGAATTGAAAATTAAGAATTAAGAATGAAAAACCAGGGGTAGTTCGGGAAAAAGGGCTTATATGCGTCCTCTCCCGGCAAGCTTTCCGACAGCTCATATGTCGATAGGGATAGGTTCACATAGCTTGGATCCGGAAACATAGTTGAGATTGTCTTACAGTTGGTTGCCTAAATCAAAACCGAAGCCTGATAGGGACAAAATTTCTCCCTCCCGGTTGAAATGACGACAGCGTGTAGGGGACTTGATTATTATTTCCGGACTGCTTACTAAATCCAAAGCCCTGTCCCTTAAACCAGTCATCTCGACAGGAGCTTGCGCAGGGAGAGATCTTCCTGCGAAAAGGCCTCACGCCAGGTGAAGTGATCCAAGCCCGGGATAAGCTCTACCGCAGTTCAAAAAATAGAGGACCTCACTAGGTATTTCTCATTTTCTTACCGTAAAACCACGAAACCCCGGTTGAAGATAACCCCTGAATCGACCGGCTGCATATCAACCAATCGCACGTTTGTCTCTACCTCTATCGACCGATTGTTTCATCACGAATCGATCGGTTGCCATTGTATCAATCGTACGACTGCCTCTTCCCCAATCGATCGGTTCGCTCTCCTTCAGTCGATCGATTGATTCTGCACCAACCGTACGATTGACTCACCATCAACCGTACGGTTTATTCACTATCAATCGTACGATTCGTTTTTCTTCAACCGATCGATAGGCTTTGGCGATGTCGCAGGGTGTGGGATAAAAGGATATAAGGATCTTATTCAAAAGCCTGACCTGAAGGACACTACGTTTCACTAAAAAATCACAGATCTTTTCTTAACGCTTCACTTCGTTTTCCTCCGGGCGGTCAGTTTTTAAAGGCCGGAGGGTTGGAATTAGGAATTAAAAATGTTTCAGAAACGAGCAGTAAAAGAATAAAATGGAGTCCCCCTTTGGGCAAATCAAATATTAAAAGCACCGATTGGAGTCCGAAGCATGCACTCCGTAGTTTTAACGAAGGAGTGGGGGGGCACTATAGTAATAGCCTCACCACCGGGGCCGATGGTGAGGCTGTACTGCTCACCTGGCTATCCCACAAATATTTTAGTCGCCAGGGACGGTAAGCTCATCAGGGAGGGCGCCCTTGCGGATATCCTTGGTACCGTCAAGCAGGCTGCGTACTTCCAGGCGGTAGTGGCCTGCTTCCAGCCTGGGATTGGAAATGATGAGTTCTCCCGGTTTGTTTTTAATCATTTTGATATTAACGCGAGTTTCCGTCCCGTCACTGGTGTTGACAAAGAAAACGCCCTGGTCTTGGTCCTGCTCATCAAATTTAAGCAGGGAACCGGTAATACGTGCGGCACCCTGTGGGGTGATCACCTGGTCTTGGGTCTCGCTGTTATAGTCGTAGTAGTGGGCGGGTTCAGGTGAGCGCTCCCGGGGCATGATCTTTTGTGTTGGGATGGTAGGCGCGGTTTCCCGCAGCCGTTTGCCCGGGGTTACATTGATTTTAACCTGGTGCCGATCGGGATCAAAGCGGTCATCCTCGCCCTCAAATACCCCGGTAATGGAGGGACTGAGGTTGACCAGCGGCGTCACCACGGAGTTGCCCTGCTTCAACAGATTGATGATGCCCCGGGAGACCTCCTCGAAGCCGGCCAGCGCTTCGGCTTTGGTGATGGTGGATCCTTCGCGGGTCATATGCTCGAAGACGTCCTCAAGTGAATAGCTTTCCGGTCGCTTGCTTACGGCCATAAAGTCGTCGGAGGAGTTCATGGGATTGGGAGTTACATAATATTTAAGTGGCATAGTATCTTATCTTTGTTGATGAATTCTAATTATAACGGTAAAAGGTCCGTTGCGGCCTGCCGGATTAGTTTTGTTTATGGTTGGCATGCCATCTCGATGTCGAGGGAGATCGCATAGATATATTGTGATCTCTATTAGTATAGACCGCTGAGAAGGGAAATCCTTACAAAAAAATTACAATTAACGATTTTAATTGGGAACTGCGTTTTCTTTCCGGCGGTCAACTTACCGAGATCAGAAAATGGTTAAACCTATAGTCGAATACATTGAGCTGGGACAGGTTTTAAGAAATGGGGCAAGTTATTCAAAGAGATTGGGCTGGAAGATAAATTAATGCATACCGTTACCAACTAAATGAAAGCGTTAGCAATGAAAATATATCCCCCCAAAAGAAAACCCTTGCAAGCCGTCAATGACTTGCAAGGGATTGAGTGCCCTGGAATAAGTTACTCTTGTTCCTGCTGGACATAATCTACCAGCTGCCATTGTTCTATGCGTACCAGGTCTACTGTATTTAGAAATACATCAGTTATGTATTCACTGGTTTTGTTTGGATGCACTTCGTCCACGATTGCTTCATAGTCATAATCCATTACGAATTGATCCACGTCGTTATACATATCTACGGCAACATGGGAATAGGGCACGCTATTGCCAAAGGGCTGATTTAGAGCCCATCCTTCCCATCCTGCACGTTTGCCTATTTCAATCTCCTTTTTATGAAGCGGGTGATAAAGGTCTCTTTCCATATTTTGATAGGCTTCTTCCTCCCCCAGGGGCACGTCAAAATATACGACCTGTATGAAGCCGGGCGGTCCCGAGAGATCGTCATCGGCAAACTGTTCCCAACTGAACAGGCGATGTGTTTTCACCAGGTCACGGGTTTCCCAGACTTTAGCAATCAGTTCGTCCATATTTTCCCCGGCATGTACTTTTTCGATCAGGGCACCAAACTCGTTCGCCGTTTTTAGTTGCTCCACGTTTTCATAAATACGAACGGTGGCATAGTGGTACTCTGCCTGGGTGCCACCCGGGAAGGGAATTTGCCACAACGACCAGCTTACCATTCTTCCCTGGTCAACTGCTTCCTGGTGTACCGGTTTTGCTATCTCCTGTTCCATACTTACGTATGCTGCGCCCATACCTTCCGGCACATACATGAAATCAACAAGGGCAGCCCTGAAATCTTGCCCAAGTAATGACATTGGAGAGCTTATGATTAATAGTACTATTATGCTTACCAGTTGGATTTTCTTGCTCATTTTACTATCCCTTTTAAGATTGGAATTGGAAGGGGATCAGCCATCTCTCACGATGATATATTTCGCGTAAGTAACTGTTATTATTTAACATATAATTTATACTAAATCAAAATATGGCTAAAAGGGAGTGATATGAAGGTAAAGAGTTGGGGTAAGGTATTTGGGGGGGGCTTCGGTTAATTGGAAGGGAGAGAGCAAATAGTATTCAATAGGCTTTTAAAAATGGGTTTGGCACCTTGGGCTTGTTTGTAGTGCCATAACTAACTGCATACTAATATTAATAATCATTAAGTAATTAATTCTTTTACAGCCTAATCTTCCCTAATCTCTGCCCAATTTTCATCTGTTTTAACTATCTGAAGGTTATCTTCATTTTTAATTGCTTGCTTAAGATAAGTTAGTGCTCTTTTCTTAAATTTATTGCTTTCTGTCCTACTTTTAAACGTAAATGAGGATTTGAACAGACATTTAGAAATTTTGATCTCAATTTTATTATCAGGTCAAATGAAAGTTCATTTGCTTTTGTAAATGCCTCAGAAGCTTTTTTAAAATATTTAGTTGCTTCGTCGGGTTTTTCATTTTCTATCATCTCAGCCAATAGCATATTAGCCTCACCTAATAAACTCCATGCAAGATAATTCTCAGGTTGTAATTCAACAGAACGATTTAATTTATCTATGCCGTGTTCAAGTGATTAATGCAACACAGCGGTGTTTTAAGGTTTGTTGGATGGGATTAAGGTAATCAAATTTTCGAATGGGTCGAAAGTTCAGGTATTGCTCGACGGTTTTGATGCGCTGGGAGGAAACCTTTCGCAGGTCGGTCCCCTTCGGGAAGAACCGCCTGATTACCCAAATGCGGTTTTCCACGGTGCCCTTGTCCTGGGAGGTGTAGGGGCGGGTAAAGTAAGTATCGGCCCGGAGGGTCTCGGCAATATCCTGGTGACGAGCAAAGGCTTTGTCATTGTCGAAGGTCAAGGTTTTGATGAAGCTGGAAGGAATATCCGAAAGCTGATTGATGATGGTCTGGGCCATCGGCTCTGCTTTCCTCGAGGAGACCTTCCGGAGTTTGGTCAGCAGCGTGGCCCGGTCGGTCAGCACCAGCAGGGCTGATTTGTGGGCCTTGCCCATCATCAGATCGACCTCAATGTCCCCAAGACGCTCCCGCTCGGCGACTACATCAGGGCGATCGGTGATGGAGTATAAACGACTTGCAGGGATTAAAGTACACACGGAAGGACTAAATAACTTCTAATCGCTACTTTGTTTTGAATCATCCCATTTGGGTTTGTCAGGCATCATCCCAAGTTGGTTTTCTTTAAAATTAGAGGGGGTATTTGTTAAATACATATTAACCCCATCTGTCAATGCGCGAATTATTTCTAGCTGGGCTTTACTTTGATTATCCTCTGGCAATGATTCGCTAATCTTTAGGGCTAAACTAATATTTTGAGTTATTACAAGTTTTTGATGATAGTCGCCCATCTTGATTATAGTTTTGTTATAGAGATAGAAAAATACGGCAGCAATAAATTCACTTAATAATCCTGCTCCTGTCGTTACATATGCAGGATTTGTTTTATCAAGAAACATTAAAACTATCCCGGTTATAATTATAATGAAACCTAGAATTGCAGCGACAGCAGACAATATGAAGCTTTTATTAGCCTGAACTTGAGTTTGAAGATAATACTTATCAAGATATTTAAAGTTAATCTTAACTAGATTCGTAAAAAAATTGTCTTCTAGTTCATTTTGCAGTTTTTCTGCCTCATTCTGTAATGATATTTGCTCAATAATTGGTTTTGATATATTCTTAAATTGAATCCAACGGGTAAAGTGATATGCACCGTAATAAAAGGTAGCCACAAAGATCCCCATTAGAAGGCCCAGCCCAATTCCATATGTATAGATAAATATACCAGAGACGTTGAAAGGGTTTTCTAGAATTAAAGAGACACTAGCTATAATTGTTATTACAGTTACCCACATGCCCCAAACTTTCCAAGAAAATTTTGGGCCCTCAATATTTTTTTTTCGTTTTTTCTGATCGATCATAACTAAGGACTATATTTAACTTGGTAGAATAGCCAATATTTTTAATTCCCTTTTAATTTATATTTACAAGAAATTTTAAAAAAAGAAAATAATAGCCAAGTAATATTGTTTGTACCAATATTTGCACCCAAAATAGAAAACCCTTGTAAGCCAATGACTTACAAGGGTTTGAGTGCCCTGGACTGGAGTCGAACCAGCACTCCCCGAAGGGAACTGCCCCCTCAAGACAGCGCGTCTACCAATTCCGCCACCAGGGCAAGGGGTTAATCATTAAACAAAGTCAAAAACTATATCGGGCAGTTCAACCTAGATGCCAGGGAACTGTACCCTCAATCCGCCGGCTGGCGGATACCAACCCCGCCACCAGGGCAAGGGGCAATAATCACATCAAAATTTAAAGGCTTCAAATATAGTAGTTTTAATACTCAAATGACAAGCGCCTTTGTAGAATTAAATACCAAATTTCAATGAGCCAAATCACAAAGGAGCTAACCTTCATTCCCTCCCCGGGAGTGCAACTCCCCTGGAACAGGGCAGGCCATACTTAGCCTTTGATAAATTGAAATTTGGTGCTTGTCATTTAGCTTTTACAGCTCGTCGAGCTGTCCCTGCACGTATTCGTTTTCGGGGTCCATCTTCTTGGCCTGCTCGTAGTATGAGCGCGCCTTCTCCCCCTGCCCGGCCCGCTGCATCAGGTCACCCATCAGGATCCAGTTCTCCACATCTTTCGGGTTGTTGCGAATACGGTCCAGCAGGTAGCTGATCGCCTCGTTGCCCTGGTCGTTCATAATTTTGTGAAGCACCAGGTTCCGGTGGGCCGCGGGTGAATCATCCAGGTCGATCGCTTTCTTGAAGTCATCCTCGGCATCAGCGAGCTGTTCCAGCTGCAGCTGTGCAAAGCCACGCAGGTTGTAATACCCGCTCTTTTCCGGCTCCAGCTTAATAGCCTTGTCAAGAGCTTCAATGCTGGGTTCCCACTGGTTCAGCTTTTGGAATGTCATCGCTTCCAGGTGAAAACCATCGGCGGCCTGGGGCTCCATCTTTTGCAGGCTGTGGGCAATATCAAGTGCTTCGTCAAAGTCGCCTTCGCGCAATGATGCTAATCCTTCTTCCAGTGTTTCTTCGAAACTCATACCATCGGTTTATTAAAGGTTTTATTTACAATGACCTAAAGATAAGGGATCAAAGACTAAATCACATACTATGAAATGGGTAAATACCAAGGCCCAAATATCAAATTATAAATGGTCTTAAAGGTTGGAAAGTGTTGAAGTGTTGAGGAGTTGAGCTGTTGAGACGTTGAAGTGTTGATCAAAAGGTCGAAGGTCTAAAAGTCCAAGGTCAAAAGGTGAACCCGACTCCCGGTGGATTTTCTTCAATGAAAAATGAATAGTATAAATGGGAAAAGATCTGCGTTTAAAGGTAGGAGTCTTAAACGCAATGGAGGTATTCATTTTAGGTCAAGCCCAAATGAACACCACGCTAGGGAGTATTATAATAAGGATCTGTTAACCATAGTGACAGATAGAAAAGAGATGGGAGTAATTTATTTCTTCTTTTCCGAGCTCTCCTTTTCTTCCTCGTCGGTAATTTCTTCGTATTCTGCCTCTTCTATCTGCTCGAAATGCTTTTGGGAGTTCCCTGAAGAGCGTCCCCGGTTCTGTTGAGAGCGCTGCTGTTGCTGCTGGTTGAAAACGGAATAGAAAAACTCAGCTCCCGATCGCTGCTTCCGTTTGGCAGGGGAGCCCAGGAACAACCTGCTGATGATCTTAACCAGGAAGTAGACAATGACAATAAATAAGATAGTGCGTAACATGCTAGCTGGGTACAATATGAATGTGAGTGTTGCCGCGTATCGGCTGATCAAAAATCTGTTCGTCTATATAATCTAAGTGTTTTTCATTACTAACAAAATCTATATCACTGGTATTAATGATGATAAGCGGTGATTTATTGTAGTGATAGAAGAAATGATTATAAGCATCGCTTAGTTCCTGCAGGTATTCACGCGTAATCTGGCGTTCGTAGTCGCGGTCGCGCTCCCGGATGTTTTCCATCAGCCGGTCGACGGAGGCCTGCAGGTAGATCACCAGGTCGGGCTGGGCGGAAATGCCGGTCATGACATGGTAGATCGAATCGTACAGCGAAAGTTCATCCTCATTCAGGTTCAGCCGGGCAAAAATCCGGTCCTTCTCAAACAGGTAGTCCGAGATGGTGAGATCATGGAACAGGTCTTTGCTCGTCAAGTTTTGCTGCTGTTTGAACCGGCTGGCCAGGAAAGCCATCTGCGTGGGAAAGGCGTAGCGGTCGCGGTCTTCATAGAACTTGGGCAAGAACGGGTTCTCTTCAAACTGCTCAAGCATCAGGCGGGCGTTGTGGCGCTCGGTCAGGAGCTTGGCCAGTGACGTCTTGCCAACCCCGATCACCCCTTCAACGGCGATAAAATCGAACTCGTTTTCCATAATTCTACCACGATAGCTTGGTTTTATGAATGATGAGTGAGGGGGCCTGCCTGACGAGATCGTCCACGGGCTGGCGGGTTTCCGGATCAACCCAGCCTGGATTAAGCTCCCTGAGCGGTAATAGTACAAACAGCCGCCTCCTGTATTCAGGATGGGGAATTATAAGATTATCCTTTTGAATCACCAAGTCATCATAGGCGATAATGTCAAGATCGATGGTTCGCGGTGACCAGCGGGGGTGGTCGGCAGGGCGCCCGTGCTCGGCTTCATACTCCTTCAGCCTGCGGATAAAAGGAGAGGGCGCAAGGTCGGTTTGTAGAGTGATCACGGCGTTGAAAAAATTCCGTTCCGAGGGTCCGACCGGTTCACATATATAAATAGAAGAGAACGTGATGGTAGATTTGGAGAGCTCTGCCAGGAATGATTTGGCTTTTGAGAGGTGACGAAGCCGGTCCCCTACATTGGAACCAACGCCTATAATTGCCGTTGCCATGTCATTATTACTTCTGAGAATTTTGTTTTGGTCTGTAGTGGGGGATTCAGCTTGCGGAGGCTGACCTCAAGGTGTATAACCTCGGGGAATTGTTCAAACAGGGCTTCGCCAATCATGTAGGTCAGTGTTTCAATGAGTTTTTGGGATGGCCCCTCCATCACGCTGCGGACAATGGCTTCTACCTCCTCATAATTGACTGTTTTGTCAAGATCATCGGTTTGTCCCGCACCCCGCAAATCCAGTGAAAACTCCAAGTCTATTTCAAAATCGTTGCCGTTGGTCCGCTCTTCCTCATAAAAGCCGTGGCGAGCGTGATACTGAAGTCCGTTAAGCCTAAGCGTATCCATTCGTCTTGAGTCGCAGGTCTAAGGTCAAAAAGGTCGAAGGTCTGTAAGGTCAAAAGTCTAAAGTAAGGCGCTGAATTGCAGAACAGTGGCAACTAATAAATAAAGAAGCACTAACTTGGAACCAATTCCTAATCCTCAATTTTTAATTCCTAATTCCTAAAGACTAGCCACTTCTATTTTCTGGTGTAGCTCTTCAACAATGCGTTTGTGCTTGGGACTCGTCTGCATTCGCTCCTCCACGGTTTGGATGGCATGGATCACGGTTGAGTGATCGCGTCCGCCAAAGTGCAGGCCGATCGTCTTCAGGCTGGAATCCGTAAACTGCTTGGCCAAGTACATTGCAATTTGCCGTGCCTCCACAATCTCCTGCTTCCGCGTCTTCTCGCGCACCTTGTTGGTGTCGATGCCGAAATATTCACAAACATAATTTTGGATCGATTCGATGGAGATCTGTGTATTTGACTCCTTGACCATATCCTTTAGCACCCGCTTGGCCATTGCCAGGTCCAGGTCGTCCTCATGCTGTAGCGAGGCGTGTGCCAACAGCTTGATAATAGCTCCTTCGAGGTCACGCACGTTCGATTTGAAGTTGTGGGCGATAAATTCGAGAATATCGTGGGAGAGCTCAATGCCGTTGTCGAGCGCCTTCTTTTCGAGGATAGCGTATCGCGTTTCATACTCGGGAATCTGCAGGTCGGCGCTCAGTCCCCAGCTAAAGCGTGATATCAACCGTTCTTCAATGTCAGGAATTTCACGGGGTGCGCGGTCACTGCTTAATATAATCTGTTTACCATCCTGGTGGAGGGCATTAAAAATATGAAAGAATTCCTCCTGCGTTTTCTCTTTACCGCTAAAAAACTGGATGTCGTCAATGATCAATACATCGATCTGCCGGTAAAACATTGAAAACTCGCTGGCCCGGTTATTCCGGATAGACTGCACAAATTCATTGGTAAAAGTCTCAGAAGATATATATACAACAGACTTATCGTCCCCAAACTCCTGCTTGATTTTATTGCCAATACTCTGAATCAAGTGGGTTTTCCCGAGACCGGTACCCCCATATAAAAAGAAAGGGTTAAATGAGTTGCTGCCAGGGTTCTCAGAAATAGCAATGGCTGCCGAACGAGCCAGGCGGTTGCAATCACCTTCGATGAACCGTTCAAAAACGTAATTGCTGTTCAGGTTCGGATCGATCGAAGTTTTCCGAATGCCTGGAATTACGAACGGGTTCTCTATTTTCCCAGGGTTGTATTCTGCATATCCATCCATCTCCTGTTCCTTTTTATTAGGCGGCATCGGGCGTTGGGGGAGACGTACGGAGCGCGTACCAGTGTCATCCTCTGATTTCTCCAAGACTACAGAATATTCCAGCTTACCATTATCACCTAAAACCTTTGCCAACGTTGAGCGCAACATCCCATAATAATGTTCTTCCAACCATTCGTACCAAAACTGGCTGGGAACTTGAATTGTTAAGGTGTTCTCCTCGAGCTTAACAGGTTTTATTGGTTCAAACCACGATTTATATTTCTGATAGCTGATGTTGTCCTGAATAATTTCGAGACAGTTCTCCCATGCTGTATCAGCGGAATTAATACTCAATCCCTTGACCTCCTCAAAGATAAAATTAGGGTTCTACACTATAGATTACTAAACGATTACTAAGACAGTTATCCACACAAATAGGGGCAACTCCTCCTTTAATACTGACACGAAAATCATAATTTCAGGGACAGATGTCAAAAAAAACTCGGTGGGTGTTTCAAAAGTTATCCACAATCCATTAAACAGTGTAACTTATTGGGGCGCAATAGTTTATTATTTTTGCAATGTTTTTGTAAAAAATGGCTTGACACCGCATAATAATCTTCTAACAATGATTTTACCTTAACCTAACACTAAAAGACGGACTGAAAAAAACTTTTCAACAAGTTATCCACATTAAATTAACAGTGTGGATTTTGCATTGTTATGCAAAAGGTGAGATGGCTTTTAGGGGGGATTATTGGGCTATTACAGCCTTTATAAAACGTTCTTTTTGTTCGTAGTCCTGCACGATTGAGACTTCCCATTTTTGGGGATCGAAAAACGCTTTTATCTGGTGGGCGTGCAGTTCGTGCAATTCAAGGTATAGCCTCCCATTTGATTTTAAATGCTGCTCGGCACAATCGATGATGCTTCGGTAGGTGGTTTCCATATCTTCGGTGAACAGTGCCGTCGCAGGTTCATGGTCAACAACCTGTTTTTCCAGAGCGTCTTTTTCTTCCGGCAATACGTAGGGTGGGTTGGAGACAATAAGGTCAAAAGGCCCTACCAGGGAAAGTTCTTTCCAGTTGTGAATATCTCCATTTAGAAAGTTGATACCCAGTTCCAGGTTTTGGGCATTTTCTCGGGCTACTTCCAGCGCCGCCTCTGATATATCCACGGCCTGCAGGTTCCACTTGGGGCGTTCCTGTTTTAGGGCAATGGGGATGCACCCCGATCCTGTCCCGATGTCAAGGATGTCCCGTTCTGCTTCCGGGTCCGGGAAGTGATCCAGTATGATCTCCACCAGCTGTTCGGTTTCAATACGCGGGATCAGCACCTCAGGGGTAACCTTGAGACGAGCATTCATAAAATCAGTAAACCCGATAATATATTGAAGCGGTTCATGACTGGCACGGCGTTTCACTAATGGACGAAGCTCATCGAGCTCACCCGGAGAGAGTGGGCGATCGAACTTCAGGTACAGGTCAAGCCGTTTGATGTCAAGCACTTCGGCAAGCAGCCATTCTATGCTGTGGCGGGGGTCGGGGATCTCCCTCTTCTTAAAATAATCGGTGCCCCATTCAAGCATCGACAGGACAGTCCAGTCCCGGGGCGCGTTGCTCATAGGAAGGTAAGTTTAAGATTGCTCTTCTTCAGAACTGGTTTCTTGCACTTCTTGAACGGTGAGGCCAAATCGCTTGGAGAAGTCGAGGATGAAATCTGTAACCTCGTCATCAATCGTTCGTTTTTCCTCATCCAGGGAACTCCCGCGAAAGCCCATGCGGCCACCGGTTTTCTTAAGCTCAAAACGATTTTCCTTACCGGTGCACTCAATAACGCAGGTCAGTGTAACACTGGCGTTGATCTGTTTTTCATATTCTTCATAAACAGCAACGTGGACCACATCATTGTGATCAGAAGATTCGTATTTGTACAAATATTTTGGTTCAATTTCCCTGAAAAGTTGTTCAGGCATACGGTGTAGTGTACCCGCCGGACCAAAGACCAAAAATTTGCTGATTGTACTCATATTTTTTGTAAAGATCTGGATTGGTTTGATAAGATACTAAACAGCCTGAATAAACGTCTTATCTGGACAATAGTCAAATTTGAGTGAATCAAATCTGCTATTGGGTAAAACCGTGATTAAACCTGATCCTGCTAATATGTAAGCACTGTTTGAACATTCGTATCAACCATTAGTGACACACCTTTTATATATGGTCAAAAAAGTGATTGAGCGTTTCCAGGCTACGCAGCGTGCTCAGGGTTATGGGAAAAGTAGCTGATTCGTACCTGTAGCAGTTGCATCGACCCACCAATTTTTATACCTACCGTTGTTTCACTCAAACAGTAATCAAACTTTATCCTATGAAAATTGAGCACGTTGCTTTTAATGTTGAGAAACCCGTGGAGACGGCGCAATGGTATATTGAATATTTTGGCATGTCCATTGCAAAGAAAGAAGAAGACCCGCCATATACTCACTTTTTAACTGACAGCAGCGGAGATGTAATGATCGAAATTTATAACAATCCCGCCGACCAGGTCCCCGATTACCGATCTATGGATCCCTTGCTGCTGCACTTGGCCTTTGTTTCAGAAGATCCGGGCAAAGAAAAACAGCGACTGCTGGAGGCCGGGGCAACGCTGGTGAGTGATGAGGTGCTCCCGGACGGGTCGCACCTGGTGATGCTGCGAGATCCCTGGGGACTGGCGATCCAGTTGTGCAAGCGTGCCAATCCCATGTTGTAAGCAGAGATTGCTTTGCTGGTGATGGAAAAAGAGAAACCAAATGTTTCCGTTAACATGGAATTAAGGCCGGATTCACGGCTCGACAATTTAAAATTTGTGATTCTCTTGGTTGGAATTTTTAGCAAATACCCACATATTTACGTGGTTTTGACTTTGGTGGCTATTCTGATAAGTCAGCGTTATTAAGTCGTTCAACCCAGCCAGATCCAGTATCGTCTGGTTGATCTAAATTTTGAGTAGTTGGGTACGATACTATGCCTGCAAATCTCGTATGCCGGGAAGGGGGAAGAGCTACTCATCATTTTCCAAGCATGAATTGAAATGATGAACGATTGTTCAGGTCTGCCTGCAACAATTATAAATATTTATAAGGAGGTTTATGGGAACATTAGCAGCTATCGACTGGATTGTCATCGCAATCTATTTCCTAATATTAATAGTACTTGCCTGGTGGGTTATTAAACAGAAGACCGACACGTCTACCGATTACTTTTTGGCGGGTCGTCATCTGGGTTGGTTTATCGTAGGGGCATCAATCTTTGCATCGAATATCGGCTCGGAGCACCTCGTGGGGCTGGCCGGTTCCGGTGCCACCGATGGTGTAGCCATGGCCCATTATGAGCTTCACGCCTGGTGTTTGTTGGTGCTGGGATGGATTATGGTTCCATTCTATATGCGCTCCAAAGTGTTTACTATGCCTGAGTTTCTTGAAAAACGGTTCTCTCCCGTCGCGCGCTCGGTGTTATCGGTGATCTCACTGGTTGCCTATGTGCTTACCAAAATTGCGGTCGGTATTTTTGCTGGCGGCGTTGTTTTCAGTGTTTTGATGCCGGAATTGACATTCATGGGAATGAACAGCTTTTGGATCGGTTCGATCCTTGTTATTGTGTTTACCGGAATTTATACGGTGCTTGGCGGACTGCGGGCTGTGGCCTACACCGAAGCTCTCCAGACGGTCATCCTAGTTATCGGTTCGTTGCTGGTCTTGGTGTACGGCCTGGATGCCATCGGCGGTTGGGACAGGTTGTATGAAGTGGTCGGTTCCGACATGTTCAACCTCTGGAAGCCGCTTACGCCTGAGGGGGTAGCCGCAACCTGGGCACCCGTCAAGGAGCCGGATGTAATGGCGTGGTACTTTAATAATAACTACCCGTGGCTCGGGATGCTTTTTGCCGCTCCCATTGTGGGCCTTTGGTACTGGACGACCGACCAGTACATTGTGCAGCGTACGTTGGGTGCCGCCAACATCCAGCAGGCGCGTCGTGGTTCTATTGCTGCTGCTTTCCTGAAACTGCTTCCGGTGTTCATCTTTATTATACCGGGAATTATCGCGTATGCATTGGCCCAAACAGGGCAGGTACAAGCACTCCAGGCTGAGATGATGGCTGACGGGGAGCTTGTAAGAGAAAATGCGCAGGCCGCCTTCCCATTATTGGTTGCTCATATTCTGCCCGTCGGAATTCGGGGTATTGTAGTTGCTGGACTGCTGGCGGCCCTTATGAGTTCGCTTGCCGGTGTGTTTAACGCTTCTTCCACGCTCTTTACCATGGACTTCTACTCACGTCTCAAGCCGGAGGCCTCGGAGAAGCACCTCGTTTGGATGGGTCGTGTTGCTACCGTTGTGATGGTTATTATCGGTCTTTTATGGATACCGGTTATCCAGGGTAGCCGCGGGCTCTACGATTATCTGCAGGGCGTGCAGTCATACCTGGCACCGCCCATATTTGTGGTGTTCTTCCTGGGTATTTATAATAAGCGGCTGAACAAGGAGGGATGTTTGGCTGCACTTGGTGTTGGTTTTGCCCTCGGTATCTTCCGTTTGGCAGTTGATACGCCGACGATGCTTGTCGATGGGTTTGCCTATGAAGAAGGTTCGTTTTTCTGGATCGTTAACAACATCTTCTTCCAGTACTACAGTCTGGGCATATTTATTGTATGTATCTTGGTGATGCTGGGAGTAAGTTATATGACAGCTCCACCCTCTTATGAAAAAATATCCGGTCTTACGTTCGGTACACTCACCGAAACCGACCGCTCTGAAAACAGGGCCAGCTGGGATTGGAGAGATGTGGCGATGTCAGTCGTGGTAATTGTGCTTATCTTGGCAGCGTACCTCTACTTCAGAGGATAACCACCGCCGCATTACTCATTTGATTTTGAGCCACCGGGTTAATATCCGGTGGCTTTTTTGTGCAATAAAAAACCTCCGGGACTTTACCCCCGGAGGTAAGTAAAAAGCGATCGTCAATATCTAAGCCGTTTCCAGCTCAAGCTCTTTTATCTGGTTGTCGATGAATTTAATTTCATCAGGCAACAGCTTGAGATCTGCGGCTTTGGCATTTTGCGTAGATTGCTCCGGCGTACGTGCACCGACCAGGGCAATAGTGATACCTGGCTGCTGAATGGTCCACTGGATAACTAGTTGTGGAAGCGTGGCTCCCTTCTCCTCGGCAATAGGCTTGATCTTTTCCAGCATCTCGTTGGTTCGCTGGATATTCTCGTCGGTATAATAGATCTCATTGGCCCGCGTGTCGCCTTCTCCAAATTCATACCCGGGACTCATTTTTCCAGTCAAGAGCCCACGCTGGAACGGGCTGTAAGCCAGTATTCCTTTGTTGTTTTTGATGCAGTAGGGCACTACTTCTTCCTCAATATCGCGACGCACCATACTATAGGGTACTTGGTTCGAGGCAAGCTTGATCGTCTTTTCCGCCGTTTTCATCTGATCAACGTTATAGTTGCAGACCCCGGCTTCCCTGATTTTACCCTGCTCTTTCAGCTGGGCCACGGCTTCCATCGTTTCACTAATAGGGGTGGTGGGATCAGCCCAGTGAATCTGGTACAAGTCGATATAATCAGTACCCAGCCGTTTCAGGCTCTCTTCGCATTCTTTGATGATGGCCTCTTTGCCGGCATACTTATGAATATCAATATCGTTGCCGTCGTTGTCTTTACTTTTAAAGTAGAACTTACCCTTGTCGGTATCCCACCGAAGACCGTACTTGGTCAGAATTTGTACTTTATCACGGGGCAGGTCTTTAATCGCTTCCCCCACAATTTTTTCGCTGTGCCCCTGCCCGTAAACTGGTGCAGTATCGATAGATGTAACGCCAAGATCGTAGGAGGCATGGATTGCTTCAATAGCATTGTTCTGCTCAGTTCCGCCCCACATCCATCCGCCGGCTGCCCACGCACCAAAGGTCACGACCGATAGTTCAAGATCCGTATCTCCAAGTTTTCTGTATTGCATAATATTCCCGAATAATGTTATGATTAATGATTTAGCTTAATAAAAATCCAAATTGGATCCCCAGGTTCATTCCGATGTTCTGAGATTCTTGAATAGGCCTTCAAAACCAGTGATGAAGTTCCATGGTTCCATAACCCATTTAAGTATCTGGCAATTCAAAATATCCTGCACTTTCAGCAAAACATTTAGCAGTGAGAAAGTAGTTAATTTCGGCTCAAAGAAGGTACCCATTCTAGGATAAAAACCTCTTGCGGCACGAGCTCCTCAAGGGTTTCACCATCACCCTGGCCTACTTTCTGACCAAAAAGATGCAGTTCTTGGTTTTGCTGCCACATCACGGGATCGTAGCTTGGTTCCCACATGCCCACTGATGGTTCATAAATGTTGTCAAGTATCCAGTCTTGGTACTGCTCATCGTGTGACGTTGCTACCGTAATGCCACTACCCTGTTCAAAATCACGGAATACGACATGAAGCTCATTATTCGTTCCAGCCAATACTTGAGGTCGTGAAATCGGAATACGCTTTGTACCTCCACCACTGAGTGAAAAAGAGTCCTGCCGATTGCTAACCTGTCGACTCTTCCATTGATTTCCATCCTTCCATACGATGCGGTACTGGGGAGTAGATTCGTTTTCAACACTCCAATACGAAGCAATCACCGGTTCACCACTACGGTTAACGGTCATTGACGTCTGATTAATGAGTTCACTTCCCTGGGGAATGTCATGGACAACCTCCGCTGTTTCCCGGGTGATCGGCAGGGTATAGCTTTTACCAGTCGATGTTTGCCACGTTTGTCCCTGGTCAGTGGATATAGCGTACATCATGTCGTGATTAGTCGACACGTCCCAGGTTTCGCGCCAAGTCCAGCTGATATGCCAGCCGCCATCCTCATCAATTGCCATGGTATTGACATACGCGTTGCGCTCTCCCTCCCCGTCGATCAGCGGGTGAGCGATGATCTCCCAGTTTTGTTCTTTAACATCGTATCGATTCAGCATCACATTCCCGTTGCCCGAGCTACCATCCCGATAAACAAAAAGGAGATCGCCGTTTTCCAGGTGATAAAACTGGGGATATGTTACCGCCTTCTCCATCTGTCCGGTCATCGGCATTTTGGGGGAAAGTTGCAGGCTGCCGGGTTGCTGGCTTTGAGCATAATTTAACTCATTTCCGTGATGATCCCATGACACATGGAGTAGGCCCCGACCATCCACCCCAAGACTAATCGAATTATGAGCATCTTTGACATTGCCGCTATATCGGGTCACCCGTTTCTCCCACTCACTACTTCCGTGCTTTCGTTTGGCAAGTACCATGTTGCCCTCCGGATCATAGTAGGCCGTGTATTGTAAGTTTTCATGGCTGACGACACTGGCCTGCCGGAAAACAGTGGTATTTACCGAAGATTTAGCCCAGCCTTTTCCCACCGGAATGTAGTTCGCTTGATCCTGTGCCTGAACGCTAAAAGTGAGGATCAGGCTAATAACAAAAGCGATCATCGTTGAGCGAATCTCAAAAAATTGAAGCATGGTAAATAGTTATCTGTTACGGAAGAATTCAGCTACATCATCGGCAGATTTTGCATTGAGAATGCGATCTTTCCCAAACTTACCTTTCCGGGCAATTTTAACTCCATATTTAATATAGTCGATGCCTTTGATGGAGTGCGCATCGGGATTGATGGAAGAGATCAACCCGACTTCCCGTGCTTTATTTCCGTGTCGCCAGTCGAGCTCCAGGCGCATAGGGTTGGCGTTGATTTCGATCGCCGTGTTGTATTCGGCTGCCAGTTCAATAAGTTCGTTCATATCCAGGTCGCTGCCGTCGCGTTTTAGCAGCAGCCGTCCGGTGGGGTGTCCCACAATTCGTGTATAGGGATTCTTGATAGCATTACGGAACCGCTCCATCATTTTACTTTTGGACATCTCCATACCGCTGTGCACGCTGGCAATTACAAACTCAAAACCATCCAGCAGTTCATCCTCATAATCCAGGCTACCGTCACCCAATATGTCGGATTCAATCCCCTTAAAAATGCGGAAGTTAGTACCGTTGGATTTAAACTCTTCATTTAGCTCGTCGACCTCTTCCCACTGTTTCTTTACCTCATCAGGGGAAAGCCCGCCGGCATACGCAGCCGTTTGCGAGTGATCGGTCAGGCCGAGGTATTCGTAGCCCCGCTCGATACAGGCCTCAGCAATCTGCCGGATGGAGTATTTGCCATCGCTGTAGGTGCTGTGGGCATGGATAACGCCACGGATATCATCTTCTTCGAGCAGCTCCATCTCCTCGTGGTCCTCAAAGTAATCGAATTCTCCACGGTCTTCCCGCAGCTCCGGGGGGACAAAATGGAGGTCCAGTTGACGATAAATATCGGTCTCAGAGCCATATTCCACCGGCTGTTCAAAATCGGTGTCGCCTTCATCATTCAGTTTAAACAGTCCGTACTCGTTAAGCGACATCCCCCGCTCGCGGGCCCGCTGCCGCATCACCACATTGTGCTCCTTGCTGCCGGTGAAATACATCAGCGCTGCGGGAAACTCGGCAGGCTTCACAATCCGCAGGTCCACTTGTCGGCCGTCACTGGTTCGGATGGAGCTTTTGGTGTCGCCCCGACCCAGAATATCGACCACAAGATCATGCTCCACAAAAGCGTCAAAAATATCGGGGGCGTGTTCCTGCTCAGCTCCAACAAGGATATCTACGTCCCCGATGGTTTCCAGTGAGCGTCTTAGTGAACCGGCTACTTCAATATCTTCAACGCCCTGCAGCTCTTTCAGGAAATTGAACAGGGGCTCGGCTATTTCAGTGGCTTGATCCAGTCGGCAGCGCTCCTCGTGCTGCTCCATCCATTCGATCGATTTCACAATCTTTTCCGCAGATTTTTCGCCCAGTCCATCCAGCGAGGCCACGCGTCCATCCAGACAGGCTTCTTTTAGCTCTTCAAGGTCGCTGATACCCAACTCTTTGTGGATTTTCGCAATATTCTTGGGACCCAGTCCGGAAATATCCAGCCACTCAATCACACCGGAGGGGATCTTTTGCCGGAGATCTTCAAGCACATCAATCTTCCCGGTTGAAGCATATGATTTGATATCCTCGGCAATTGAATTTCCGATGCCTTTGATATCGGTCAGGTTATCCTGCTCAATGTACGTGTTGATATCTTCGCCGAGTCCCTCAATAGTCTGTGCAGCACGATCAAAGGCGATGGCACGGAACCGGTTTTCGCCGGCTAGCTGCATCAGTTGATAAATTTCATGAAGTCGTTTGGCGACCTCTTGGTTACTTACGGACATATACTGGTAATCAAGTTATTTGTTAATAGTTAATAGGTTAAGATAAAAGGCTTTTATGTCATCCTGAACCACTGTTCTGAGCTTGACTCAGGATCTATTCAGGATCTCACAAGGCTTATGTAAGTTGATAGTTAAACCGACCTTATCAACGCTATCATATCTATACGAGATTCAGAATTGGAGTCCGAGATCACACCTAACTATTTTTTAAATCCGATTCCCTCAATGCGTTGATGTTGGAAAAGATTCTCAATAGTTACAAGCTTATTTACTCTTTTACCCATCGTTCTCGTTGCTCTTTAAGAATTCTATCACGGTATGGCATCATATCCTCCTGGTTGAAAATCATACGTTTAATAATGGAAGCATGGAGTGTGGTATCACCGGAGTAAATTAGTGTCCCCTTCGTCAAAATTTCCTTCAGAAGTGTGCCATGGGTGGTTTGCAGGTCAATTAAATCTACCGGCCGTCCGGAGATATCGATGATCTTTTTAATGACTTCCATAATCTCATCAGAAGACAGCGGTTCATCGGCCGCCACTGCCAGGTCTATATCGCTTTCGAAGGTGGCCCGGTTTTCTGCAACGGAACCATGGAGAATCCCCAACTTTATTTTTGGGTGTCCTTCCAAATATTTTTCTATGGATTCTTTTTTATCCGCCTTCATGCCATTAGTGATTTAAAATTCCCTGGAAGGAAGTTAGAAAATACTGTTTCGATTCCAAATGATTCCCGGGACGTTATTTTGTGGTTTAGAAACCATTTAGTACTATCAATCATTCAGTGTAATTAATTTGAAATGCGCAGCAGACATTTACGCATTACGAATCACGGATTCCGTAAAATGAAGATGAAACGAAAATCTATTTTTTCAGCTTTAATTGCCATCCTGTTTATCTCGACAACAACCGCTGCGCAGGAAACACTCCAATCCCCTGAACAGTACCTGGGATATGAGCTCGGTGAACAATGGACGCCCCATCACAAGGTTATTGGATACTTCAAACATATTGCTGCCGAATCGCCGATGGTGGAGTGGCAACAGTATGGCACATCGAATGAGGGGCGGGAGCTTATTTATGTGACCGTTTCAACAGAAGAGAATATTGCGCGAAAAGAGGAGATCCGAACCAATAACCTGAAGCGAACGGGACTGCTGGCCGGGGAGCCGACACAAGATTCAACGGCGATCGTTTGGATGAGCTACAACGTGCACGGGAATGAAGCCTCCAGCAGCGAGGCGGCTATGAAAACACTGTACGAGCTGGTGCGGCCAGGCAATCAGCAACCCCGTTGGTGGCTGCAAAATACGATGGTAATTATGGACCCGACGCTGAATCCCGATGGCCGCGAACGGTATGTCCACTGGTATAAAGCCACCGCGCGTGAGGAAGCAAATCCACATCCGCATGCACGGGAGCACCATGAGCCCTGGCCGGGCGGCCGTACCAACCACTACTATTTTGATTTGAATCGGGACTGGGCGTGGCTTACGCAAAAGGAATCCCGTCAGCGAAATGAAATTTATCAACAATGGCTGCCACATGTCCATGTCGATTTTCATGAACAGGGCCATAATTCGCCCTATTATTTTGCCCCCGCAGCCGAGCCGTTTCACAAGGCAATTACCGACTGGCAGCGTGAATTCCAGCACACCATCGGTGAAAACCACGCCCGCTATTTCGACCAGAATAACTGGCGCTATTTCACTCGCGAAATTTTTGACCTGTTTTATCCCAGTTACGGCGACACATATCCCATTTTTAACGGTTCTATAGGCATGACCTATGAGCAGGCCGGGCAGGTCGGGTTGAAAATCATCCAGGTGGAAGGAGATACGCTGACCCTCCACGACCGACTGATACATCATTTTACTACCGGGATGTCAACGGTGGAGGTGGTATCGCAACATGCGGAACAAATCGTTAGTGAATTTACCGAATATTATCGGAAATCAAGGGAAAATCCCGCCGGCCACTACAAAACGTATGTTATTAAAGGCGATAATGATCCCGATAAAATCCGTTCGCTTTTGCAGCTGCTGGAGAGTCATAACGTGCAGTATGGGAAAGCCCCTCGAACCGGTACATATTCTGGTTTTAATTATAATACTGGCCAAGATGAACAGGTTGAAATTACTACAAACGATTACTTGGTGAGTGCCTACCAGCCCAAGTCGGTGTTGGCACGTATTTTCTTTGAGCCGCAGCCGGAGCTGAGCGATTCCGTTACCTATGACATCACCGCTTGGGAGCAGCACTACGCCTTTGGGTTGGATGGTTATGCGCTAACGGAACGCCTCAACCCGGTATCTGCCGGGCTCCCAAACCCAAATATTGAAAATAACATCACTGGGAAACCGTATGCTTACCTGGCGGAATGGCACACGGTGGCAGATATGCAGTTGCTGGCCGCGCTGCTGAAAAAGGGGGTCACCATCCACGTGGCGAGTCAGCATTTTATAACGAACGGTGTCACGTATCAACCTGGGACACTGGTAATCACCCGAAATGAAAATGAACAGATGGGAACTCAATTTGATAAAGTGGTGCAGGAGACCGCCACCGAATTTGGGCAGCAACTCCACCCCGTATCTACAGGGCTTATGGACTCGGGCCCGGATTTGGGTTCCGGGGCAATGCGTTTTGTGGAAGCGCCAAATATTGCGCTGATTGCTGGCAACGGGACGTCTGCCAACAATGTCGGGGAAATCTGGCACTTTTTTGACAGGCAGATCGACTATCCGGTGACTCTCATTGATACGGATTATTTCAGCGGCGTAAATCTTAACAGGTATGATGTATTGATCTTACCAGACGGTTCCTATGAGGATATTCTTAATGAAGATCGATTTGCTGCAATCAAGGACTGGATTTTGGATGGAGGCCGATTGATCGTCCTCCAGGGAGCAAATGCGTTACTTTCGGGGAAAGAGGAGTTCGGTTTGAAAGCAAAAGAAGATACTGAAGTGGAGCGTAGTGGATTTAACTATTCTTCATTCAACCAGCACCAGAGAGAACGTATTAGCGAGGCAAATAACGGCTCTATTTTTAAAATAGCGATGGATCCCTCACACCCACTGGGCTATGGCTATGATGACTTTTATTTCTCATTGAAGTTGGATACCCAGGCATACGACTTTATTGAAGAAGGTTGGAATGTGGGAGTTGCAAATGCCGGTGCACATGTCAGTGGATTTGTCGGCAGTGAAGCTGAGAAAGACCTGGAAAATACGCTGGCTTTTGGAACGCAGGAGCTGGGAGAGGGCACAGTGGTATACATGATTGACAACCCGCTGTTCCGTGCTTTTTGGCCCAGCGGGAAATTGTTGTTTGGCAATGCCGTTTTTATGGTTGGCAATAGGAAATGAGAAACCAGAAGTAAGAAGTGAGAAGGGGAGCGTTTAAGCCTGTACCGCGGGCATTAGCTCGCGATTTAAATTATTGTTTGATCAAAACTGGATCTCCAGCGTCAGTTCTTTCTTATCTCTTTTTACGGTAACCGTGCTTTTTTGCCCTTCTTCCAGCGTGTTCAGTACCTCCATATATTCATAGATATCCTCGGTCGGTTGTCCATCAAGGGCAATGATGACGTCACCATTTTGCAACCCCGCGGAGTGTGCAGGTCCTCCACTACTGGTTCCCGTAATTCGCATACCTGTGCCCTCGAAGCCGTAGTCAGGTGTAACTCCCAGTGTTACCCCCTTGATCATCATATCTCGTTGCTGTTCATTCTCCGGCACTTCGGTAAACACAAGCTGGTCACCTGCCAACGTATCCAGCTCTTGAAGCAGCCTTTTGGTGTGTTCAAGAACCAGGTCTTCCCCCTCATAGTTAATGTATTCAGCATCATCCGAGGGGCGGTGGTAATCAGCGTGTGTATCCGTAAAGTAGTGCAGCACAGGAATCTGCCTGTTGTAAAAGCTGGTGTGGTCACTGGCCCCGGTGCCATCCGGAATGCTGTTTATGTTTAGAGAGTCCGTGTTCACATTTGCAATAATTTGTTCCCACGCTGTAGACGAGCCAGTGCCGAAGATAAGCAGTTTGTTGTCCTGCAGCCGACCCACCATATCCAGGTTGATCATAGCTTGAATTTGAATGAGCGGGACAAGGGAGTTTTCTACGAAATATTGAGAACCCAGCAGGCCGATCTCTTCACCGGAAAAAGCGGTGAAAACCAGGCTCTTTTGGGGAGGATGATTCGAAAAATACTGGGCAAGCTCCAATATGCCGGCCGTGCCGGAGGCATTATCATCGGCCCCGTTGTGGATCTGGTTTCGCCGCCGATTAGCCAGTGAGCCAAAGGTGCCCTCCCCCAGGTGATCGTAGTGTGCGCCAATTATGATATAGGTGTCGGGGTGTTCGCGGCCTTCAATCATTCCGACCACATTTCTTGACAGGCGAACATCTCCTGAATCCCGGGAGGAACTCGCCCCATGGGGATTCCTGACATTGTCCATATTGACAGTAAACGGTTGAAAGTAGGTGCCGCCGTTTCCAAGCGGTTGGAGGTCATACTTTTGGAAGAAGTCGGCGATATAATTAGCGGCAATAGCCTCTCCGCGGGTGCCAGTTTCGCGTCCACGCAGGGAGTCGCTGGCCAGAAACGTGATATGCGTTTTGATATCATTCGGTTCAATTTCTACAGAAAGCGGCTGCAGTGGGGAATCCTGCTGTTGGCCCTGGCAACAGGACAACAATATCGTTGAGCAGAAGACTGCTAAAAAGGTTGAGAACTGTTTCATTATGATATGTTTTATTGGTGCCTCTCAAAATCGGGAATCCATCTCAAAAGACGAAACCGTTTTGTTAATGAGTTAAGCTATCAAAGATCGATTTATAGTTATTTTGTACTTGTTTACTGCTTTTCAATTCTTTTTGATTTATTTTGTCTACACGTTATATTTGCGAATCAAAATTTGACACACTCACAATGGTTGGGGGTGCTTGCAATAGCGGGCTGAGATCATACCCTAAGAACCTGAACCGGCTAACACCGGCGGAGGGAAACCTGGAGTTCTTATACTTCAGCAATTCTTGCAAGTTTACCTCCTCCTCTTATAACTAAGTAAGACGGAGGATTTATGTTTAGATTCATTTCAAGCCTTTCAGGCACAATACTATTCCTGTTTTTAATCACCAGTACAG
This sequence comes from Aliifodinibius sp. S!AR15-10, assembly GCF_031569985.1. Taxonomy (NCBI): domain Bacteria; kingdom Pseudomonadati; phylum Balneolota; class Balneolia; order Balneolales; family Balneolaceae; genus Fodinibius; species Aliifodinibius sp. S!AR15-10. The sequence goes on from NZ_JAMQKA010000030.1 coordinate 27,700, forward strand.
CACTAAGTCAAACGATATCCGGCACGGTACGGGATGCCCAGACGGACAAGCCGCTGGCCGGCGCCAATATTGTCCAGGTTGGCACGCAAAACGGTACCTCTGCCGATGAGAATGGGATCTTTCGATTGCAGTTGTCAGCTGATGGTTCCCGGGCGTTAACCGTCTCTTTTATCGGCTATAAAACGAAAACGGTGGAGATCGACCAAGTGGGGGAAGATCTTGAAATTAGCTTGGTGCCCCAGTCATTCATGAGCAACGAGGTGTTTGTACGCGCCCTGCGTGTTGACGAAGCTTCGCCTATGGCCTACGAGAACCTGGAACGGGAAGAGATCGAGAAAAAGAATCTCGGCCAGGATATCCCATCGCTCGTAGGTTCAACGCCTTCGGTGACAACGACGTCAGATGCCGGCGCGGGGATCGGCTATTCCGGGGTGCGGATTCGCGGGGTGGACCCGACCAGCATCAATGTGACAATCAACGGTATTCCGCTCAATGATGCGGAATCACACGGTGTATTCTGGGTGGATCTGCCGGATTTGGCCTCATCTGTTGAAAATATCCAGATCCAGCGCGGGGTTGGGACTTCCACCCACGGGGCCGGCGCTTTCGGTGCCACGATGAACATTCAGACTTCTGTCATGTCGGCCCAGCCCTATGGTGAGGTAAATACCGGGGTTGGATCGTTTAACACACGCAAGTACAACGTGCAGCTGGGATCCGGCCTGATGGAGAACGGCTGGCAGTTTGAAGGCCGGCTTTCCAAAATCGCCTCCGACGGCTACATCGACCGCGCTTCGTCAGATCTCAAGTCATTCTACCTGAGTGGTTCCAAAAGTACGGGTCGAAGCCTTCTCAAGGTGGATATCCTTTCAGGCGTGGAGGAGACCTATCAAGCATGGAATGGCGTGCCGAAACCGATCCTTGAGGGCAATGCCCAGGGCGTTGAAGATTATATAAACGGGTTGTTTGTGGGATCCGAACAAGCCGAGCATATGCGGGAAAACGTCGGGAATCGGCAATACAACGAATTCACTTACGACGACCAGACCGACAACTACCAGCAGGATCATTACCAGGCGCACTACTCCTACCAGCTTACCGACCGCTGGAACCTCAATACCTCGCTGCATTATACCTATGGTCGCGGTTATTACGAAGAATTCCGCAATAATGATGATCTGAGCGTGTATGGTATCGGGCCGATTGAAATCGGGAATACCACGATTACCAATAGCGACCTGGTGCGCCGACGCTGGCTGAACAACCATTTCTACGGTCTCGTATTTTCTTCGGAGTACCGCGTGCAAGACGAGTGGTCGGTGACCGTTGGGGGTGGATATAATGAGTATGACGGGGATCATTATGGAGAAGTGATTTGGGCCCGATATGCAGGCGACAGCAGCATTGAGGAGACCTATTACGACAATAACGGTTTCAAAACCGATTTCAACGTCTATGCCAAGAGTCAATACTTTTTCACTGATGCAATCAGTGGATACCTGGATCTGCAGTTGAGGGGTATCAGCTATAAATTCCTGGGCAAAGACACCCGTACCATTAGCGGGACACAACAGATTATCGATGTTCGCCAGAGTGATCGACTCAGTTTCTTTAATCCCAAAGCCGGCTTGGTATATCGTTTGGATGAGCGGCAGCGGGTCTACGCCTCATTCAGTGTGGCGAATCGTGAGCCCACACGAGACGAGTATGTGGATTCGACCCCGCAAAGCCGGCCCAGTCATGAATCCCTTTATGACTGGGAGTTCGGTTACCGTGGTTCGTTTAGCTGGTTTTTCGGTGCTGTCAACCTCTACTATATGGACTACAAAGATCAGCTGGTCCAGACTGGTGAGATAAACGACGTCGGTGCCCATATCAGGCAGAATGTGTCGGATAGTTACCGGGCCGGCGTTGAGCTGCAGGCAGGCGTGGAACTGACACCTGGTTTTGAATGGTCAGGGAACGCCACCTTTAGTCGAAACAGGATTGAAGATTACACCTATTACCTTGATAACTTTGACCAAGGTGGGCAGGAGGCTACGACGTTTGAAAGTACCTCGCTTTCATTTTCGCCCTCCTTTATCGGTAATTCCATATTCAGCTATACAGAAGGCAGCTTAACGGCTGAGTTGATCAGCAAATATGTTTCACGTCAGTATCTCGATAATACTGAAAACAGGAGCCGTTCTATCGACCCGTACTTTGTGAATGACATACGGCTTGGATATAATTTTACTCAAATACCGTATGTAAAAGGTCTGCAGGCCACGCTGCAGGTCAACAATGTGCTGGATGAAGAGTATGAAACCAATGGCTACACGTTTGGATGGGTAGGCGGTGGTGAGCAGCAGCACTATAGCTACTACTACCCGCAGGCGGGCCGAAATTTCCTACTTCAGCTTTCGTTCAAGTTTTGAGTTATGGCAGAATAGGACAATCAAAAGGCGAATCTGTTGATGGATTCGCCTTTTGCAATCTGCCGGCAATCCGTTTTAAACGAGGCCTTTGCAAAACCACACCATTTAAAATTGTCATCGCGAGCCCCGCGTTTTTCGGGGCGTGGCGATCCCCACACGAGGGGAGATTGCCGCATTTCGCTCATTTCATTCGCACCATTCGCAATGACATAGGGTTTTGCAAAGCCCCCTTAAACATGAGTTAGGCACGAATGAAGTTCTGGTTAAAAATACTCAGATTATCACGGTTTATGCTGTAAAATACATCCTGTGTCATTCCTGATGCTTGTATTACTCCTTTGACCTGGTGCTGCACCACCGTGATACGAAGGAGGTTGCCATTGACCTCTCGTATTCAAACTGCATGTATAGTTCATCAGTACCTTTAACTTTGGAAGAAATTTGATGAAATCCAGTGGATTCCGTCAGGTAAAGCAAATTATTGTGGCCAACATTACCATTTTGGTCTATCGCTACCCAAACTCCTTCCAGCTGGGGTTGAGGTTGTATCCTTGAAGAAGTGGCAGTACCATTCGGTGTTTCGCTACAGCCGGCGAACAACAACACCAGCGTCAATACAGTCGCAAAAATTATTTGTGCATTATTTAACGTGAGTTCGACATAAACAGTCGTTACGATTTGCTTTTTATCACTAACCTTCCAGCTACCAAAAACCGGTCGCTGACCGGCATTTAACAGCATTCCGGGTAGGCCGAGGACTCTTCCACCAATTGCTCGCTTCCGACCGCTCTGCGGCGGAAGCCCCTCTGACGCTCCGCGTCTCTGTTACACCAAAAGGGTTATACTGGACGCGGAGCGTCCCAACAGGTCCCAACGCAGAGCATAGGGACCAAGCGTCGGGTAATTAATAAGAAATCTTATATCGAACTGACGTTAAACAAAGATGCTGGCGGGTATTTACAACTTAGCCATTGTGATATTGGAAGATAGGATAAACCGTTAAAAATTCGAGAAGAGGGTAGATCTGCTTCTGACATTCATCCGCCCAAGAAGATCCTGGAAGTGCGGATTGTCATATAGGGGTTCAAAATTGGGATTCCACTCGATCCAGGGCATCCAGCTAAAGCGGGACTCATAACAGGCCTCCAGCCATCGCAAGGCTTCATCTTTGTCACCAAGCGCGGCATAGATTTCAGCAAGTCCCCAGTTGCCGATAGGGGTGGGGTTTGATGATAATTCATTCGCTATTTCCAGGGCTTTATCTGTCATGCCAGCTACGGCATAGGTATGACCAAGCCCGAATTTCCATCTTGGATTTAATTCAACAGCTCTTTCATGAGCTTTTATTGCTTCCTCATAATTCTCATCTGCCGCATAGGCAGACCCGAGCACATAAAATCCGTAAGGATAACCGGGGTTTAGCTCCAATGACTTTTTTGCCGCTGCAATCGCTTCATCATACATGCCCAGCCACCAAGCCTGAAATCCCAAATAGACCGGGTAAAGCGCTGTAAAGGGATCCAGCTTCATAGCCAATCTGGATTGTTGCAGAATGTCATCCGGACTGCCACCTTCGAGCATAACAAACCAGCTGTAGTGAGCATAGGTCTCCGCGATATTCGGGTCGAACTTAATAGTACGTTTAAATCCCCTGCTCGCTGCGTCCCAATCCCAATCGTTATAAAGGTCGACAACCGTATGTGCAAGGTGTACCTCTCCTAAACTGTTATCAAGTTTCAGAGCTCTTTCGGCTGCAGCTTGTGCCAGTTCATATGCATCGGCAGGCGGAGTGATACCATGGCCAGAGGTATTATATCCCAGTGCCAGTCGAGCCCAGGGCAGGGGATCGGCCGGATCTATTCGTGTTGCTTCAAGCAGGTAGGAAATTCCTTTTTTGTGCGATTCCGGTGTAAATTGATTGAGAAGATAGGTGCCCCTCAAATAGGCTTTATAGGCTTCGGGATTTACTTCTCGTCGATTAGCCAGCAGGGAATCCTCTTCCGGTGTAAGAGTTACCTGCACGCTTTGAGCAATATCGCGAGTTACATCACTCAACAAAGATAAAATGTTCTCTGTGTTACGATCATAACTTTTCGCCCAAAGATGCTGCTCTTCAGGCCCTGCCTGAATAAGTTGTATTTGTATGCGTACGCTGTCTTCGGCTCTGTAGAGGGAACCTTCAATAACGTTTTCAACGCCCAGCTGTTTCGCAATGTCTCTTATATTTAATTCTGCATTTCTGAATTGTAAAGTGGAAGTCCGTGAAATAACACGGAGTTCGCTAAGCTGGCCTAATTCTCCTATCAAAGCATCGTGCAGACCGTCCACAAAAAACGCTTGCTCTTCGTCTCCGGTCAGGTTATCCAGGGGCAATACGGCTATGGAAGTTTCCGCACCTGACTCTTTTCCCTGACCATTCTGAAAGTAGAAGTAGCCGCCAATTACCACCATCAGTATTAATAATACTTTTGCCGAATAAACAAGAATTGTATTTTCCCCTTTCGTTTGAGTCGAATCAGTATCAACTGGATAAGAGGAGACTTCATCCTCTGGTTTATAATGAACTGCTTCGCCCGGTGGAAACCCGTAATAGTCATGGAAACATTTGCCGAAATAGGCCGGGCTGCTGAACCCGACCCGGTAGGCAATTTCTGAAGCAGTGGCCACTTCCGCTTTTAGCAGCTCCATGGCGTGCTCCAGCCGAATCTCCCTGATAAATTGACTGCTCGATTGCCCGGTTAGCTTTTTTAGCTTCCGATGAAGCTGGGAGCGACTCACCCCTGCTCCGCTTGCCAGGTCCTCAACACCAAACTGCTCGTTATCGAGATTTTGTTCAACAATTTCAGTTAGCTTCTGGATGAAAGCTTGTTTCATAGAGGGTTCACGAATCATATATAGCGGGATTTAAGTAGTGGCTATTTATAATTCAAGACCTGCTCAAAATAGTCTCTATTATTGTTACAGATTATATAAAGGATGGGTTAAATTCAATAGATATAATCTCTTTTGATTAAATAGCTGAAAATATTAAAGGCAAATCGTTTGCATAGGAAGCAATCTCGAAAGAAAGTAAAATAATCTATTCTTATGATAAAAACCCTCTACACAAGTGTATAGAGGGCTGATAAGATTACCCAAGAGGTCTCCCTGTCGGATTATGAATTCATCATCATCGTCCCAATCCGAATCCTTGTCTACCGCTCTCATTGTGATCCACCAGCCAGCCGCGCAGTATCTCCCAGACGAGGTCGGGGGCGTTGTTGGCTATAAACAGATCGGCATGGCCGAAGTCAATGTTACGCTTGTCTTCCGGTTGCAGACTGACCGTATGAGTGGTAATGTCGTCACTAGCAGTCAAACTGAGCGTATTAATAAAAAACATTTAATAATAGGATCATAAGTACCAGTTATTATATCGCTGTGATAAATGAGATATCAAATCTTGTTGCGTCTATTGCAAGCAACCTTGGTTTTTCTACTGCACATAAAAACCTCTACACAAACGAATGTGTAGAGGTTATTGCTCAAGAGCGTTCTCGCAGAGGATATTACCTAATCGTCGTCATCGTCATTATCACGCCAATCGTCGTCATCATCCCAATCATCGTCATTATCGCGGTCGTGGCCACGGTGTTTAGGTAATACGAGGACGGCGGAAAATTCGTGGTCGGTTCCGGCCCCGAAAGCCACAAAACTGTTGGTTAGCCCACCACCTGTTGCACCTTCAAACCGCCCGGTACCCCCTGTAAAAACCATGGGATCCATAAATTCGAAATCATATCCGGGCTTATCGGTCGGCAGCACGGCACCACGGATTTCGCCAAAAAGTTTGTCGCCGTTGGAGAAGGTGAAGGTACCTATTCCTTTGTAGTAGGGCAGCGCCTCGTTATCGGTAAGTTGCCCGTCATCAACAACATCCGTAGGATCTATACAGAAGTTAAAATGAATAGAAAAGTCACCAATATTTTCTGCATGACCTTCTCCCACCTGGGTATCCAGCACCCTGGGATCATTGCATCGAGGATCCACAACTTGGCCGGTGGTGTTGGTAAAAAATTTTGCTTCAAAAGCTACGACAAGCTTATGCCTTTCGATCGGGAGCTTTCCATTTATGTGGTTATTCCCCCTGTTCCCTGGGGCAAGGTTTTCCAAAGAGGAATTCTCTTCCTGAAATTCATCATCAACCTCGCTGACATCGCAGGCAAATATCAGGCAAATACAAAGAAAGGCAAAAGCAAAAACATTGAGTGTCTTCATGGCATTAGGGTTTTGATTATGGTTTTATTTCTTCAAGATGCTTCTAACAACTATGTATGAAGATGGGAAGAGTGGCGATAAGATAATTATCAGCTATGTTGTAAAGGCTTTAAATTTTGTGATTCGATTAGCAATTATGTCGCAAATTAGTGGTTATTTGTTGCATCCGGCTTTTTTTACTCAGCTGACGAAACTTTCTTTAAGACTAGAATTCTACAGCAAGAAAAGCTATTATAGTTATTAACGGAACCGCGGAAATAGATACCAAGGATATGAACAGGTTGGCCGAAGAGATATTTAGCCGATCGCTGGAGACAGAAAATCCCTCCGCTGTTTTAAAAGAAATCATTAGCCATAATAGGATCGATATTGGTGACACCAGTATAGACCTGGACCAATATCCAGCGATCTACGTTGCCGGCAGTGGAAAAGCTGCGTGGGAGATGGTGTACACGTTGTGTGAGGAGCTCGGCGAAAGAGTAAAACGGGCGCTGGCCATCAGTTCCTACGAGCCATGTGGCGTCCACAGTAAAATCGAACTCCACCACGCCGCTCATCCTGTACCTGATGAAACCAGTATAAAAGCGGCAGAAAAGCTGATTCAGTTCTTGAAAGAGGTCCCCGAAAACAGTCTGTTGCTATATGCTGTTTCCGGGGGTACCTCGTCACTGGTTTGTCAACCGACAGGGGATATTTCCATCGAAGATCTTAACCGCACCTATGCCCTCTTGAATAACTGTGGTGCCAGTATCCAGGAGATCAATACGGTCCGCAAGCATATCTCCAGGGTGAAGGGAGGGCAGCTGCTGCGTCATCTCAATCCCTCAGTGACGCTGCTTGACCTGCTCATCTCTGACGTCCCGAATGATGACATCCAGTTCATCGGGAGCGGGCCTTCAATCCCTGACACCTCTACCTTCCAGGATGCCTACCATGTATTGCTGAAGTATGAGTTATGGGATCAGCTGCCCGGCTCCGTCATTAATCATATTGAGCAGGGCGTTGATGGCATCGTCCCCGAGACCCTGAAACCCGGGGAGGACTCGGTGAAAGATCATCGATCTATAATAGTAGGATCAGCTCGGAAGTTGGCGATAAAAGCAAGAGATCTGCTGGAAGAGGAGGGATATAATTGTTGGGTGGCTGAACAAGCCTATTGTGATGATGTGGCCCAGGTGGTGCGTAACATTGCTGATAAAGTGATTGTTCTGGATGAGCACCAGAATCCATTTCCTTTACCAGCTGCTTTCATTTTCTATGGTGAAAGTACGGTGGAGGTAACAGGCAGTGGCAAGGGTGGTCGTAACCAGGAGCTGGCCCTGCGTGGAGCACTGGAGATCGAAGGATTTGAGAATATTACCTGGCTGAGCGTAGGTACGGATGGTATAGACGGACCCACGGATGCCGCTGGTGCCATCGTCTCGGGCAAAACCATAGCTGAAGCGGACAAGAAAGGAATCAATCCTCGTCATTATTTAAAGAACAATGACTCCTATCATTTCCACGAACTGCTTGGAACACTGCTAAAGACGGGACCCACTGGCAACAATCTTATGGATCTCCAGATTGTATTGGTGGATTAGTGTTAACAGGCCTGGAATTTTTTAAACGCTTTCAGTACATCCCGAATTTAAGAAAGAAATCTGTGATAGGTTTTAAAATGCTAAAATGTTGAGATGTTGAAGTGTTGATCAAAAGGTCGAAGGTCTAAAAGTCGGAACGTCGAAGGTTGAAAGGTGTTGAATCGTTGAGTTGTTGAATGGATTCTTTCTGGCATTGCTTGGTACCGTTCGCTCTGCGGCGGTACCCTGGATTGACGCTCTGCGTCCAAGGTACTTTTGAAAAAAACGGTTGTTCCTTTAATTCCGAGAACTCCTCGGTGCTGATGTCGACTTGGTCGATGGTTACTTCTCTTGTCAGCACCTCTTCAGACAGAAATACTTCGGGTTTACACCAAATGCCAGAATTACGTTACGCTATTTACAGTGGTAAAATTGTTAGCTTGTCATCCCTCTAACCCCCCACTCCATCGTTTAAAACTACGGGAGTGCATGCTTCGGCCCCCGGTAGGTGCTTTTTACATGTACTTTGCCCAAAGGGGTACGCCATTTATTCCTTACTGCTCGTGTTTTTAAATTCCAGATTCCAACTCTCCGGCCTTGGAAAAGCTGACCGCCCGGAAGAAAACGAAGGGAAGCGTTAAGAAAAAATGTACATCCTACCGTGGCCAAGGTGCTGCCCAGGGCGACAGCATTACCACCCCGCTGTTCCGGATCAACGCCTCCATCACCGGGGTGTTTAACGATCCCGAGGATGACTTTGACCCAGAGCGACATACCCCAAAACAGCCGCACGTCGGTTTCCGGCGTGCGGCCTTATAATTACAAGCGTCTCTTAACTATAATTAGCAGACCTACTTAATTACAATTAGCAGACGTTCCTAATAGTAATTAAGTGACCCACTTAATTGTGAGAGGCTTTAAACGGCGTTTTTATGGTACTTATTTCTGGCTCAATGAATGCATGCCCGGCAGGAAAATTCCCCATCGAAGGGGGCTCAGGGGGATGTAGCCAATGATGAAACTGTTTCACCATAAACTGATGGCAGCTTATTTCCCGACAGCTATAAAAAAGGCTATTGCCAAAGCCGGACGCTTTCAAGCCCGTGGGCAGAGCAGCACATCCCCCTTTTCTTCGGCGGTGGCCGAATTCATTTCCCCCTTCGAAGGGGGAAGCTGTGAGCCATCCAGGGAATTCCCCTTCGAAAGGGACGCAGGGAATGTAATGAAAGGATCATCACTGGAAGAGCTTAAAAAAGGAATATAGCCACAACATCATGGATTACTTAAAATACAATCCCAAACTCAAAAAACGAGCCCGAGAGCTGCGTAACAACAGCACGCCATCGGAGATTGCCCTCTGGAAATCACTCCGGGCAGGGCAACTGCGTGACTATACTTTCAACCGGCAAAAACCTATTGAGGAGTTTATTGTCGATTTTTATAACAAAAAGCTACGCCTGGTGATAGAGATTGACGGGGACAGCCATGATGACAAGCAGGAGTACGACCAGCAAAGACAAGCACGGCTGGAAGAGTTGGGCTGTACCGTTCTCCGCTTTTATGATCACGATGTGATGAACCACATTGAAGGAGTAGTATATAAGATTAAAGAAACGATAACAGAATTAGAAAATAGCCGAAACACTCCCTCAAAGGAGAAGTAATGTAATCCCCTGCAAGAAAATTCCCCCTTCGAAGGGGGTCAGGGGGATGGTAGCCCATGTTGAAACCGTTTCACCGTACACTGATGGGCAACTTGCTCCTAACAATTACAAGAAATGGCACTGTCAAAACCGGACACTTTTAAGCCCTTGAGCAGAGCAGCATATCCCCTTTCTTCGGCGGTGGCCGAATTTATTTCCCATCTTGGAGAGACTGGCAAGAAATCTCCCGCGCGTTGATGCTCAAACCCGGAGGGGAATTGTCCCTGTTTGGTTATTTGTGAAACTTAATCGGTAAACGCGTTCTGTTTTAAGATGTAAGGTGCCATCACTCCTGCTTCGCGCTCGAAACCACCGAAAGCTCATCATCTTCTTTGGATTTGTACTTACGCCGCTTGTGGGCATCAATAACCTGGATAAGGATAGCCCCTACAATGATTAAGCCACAGGCGATCATTTCAAAAATAGAGGGATTTTGTCCTACAGAGAACCAAGCGATCAGAAGTGCTGCAATCGGGACCAGGTTTCCATAGATGACAACCTGCGTGGGGCCCAGGGAACGCAAGGCCCGCACCTTCACCCATTGGCCTACCCCTACGCCTATCGCACCGCCGGCAAGGATGGCGATCCAGGTCCACATGCCGAGATTGAGCCACGGTTCTTGAACAAGGGATGGAGAGGCGATCAGCAGGTATAAACCGCCGCCGATAACCGTACGCATGGCCACCATGCTGATGGACCCGTATTTACGGGCCAGTGGCTTAATCAGGTGCAGTTCCACAACGGTGAGGATAAGAGCGATACATAGCAGCATGTCACCAACCCAATACCCTTCCACCATCAGACCGTCGTAGGCTAATGTAAGCGTTCCCAAGCCTGCCAGGACCACCCCGATAAAGCCAGATTTCCCCATGTTTTCCGTACTGAGCAAGTAGCCGCACCCGGTACTGATGGCCGGTCCCAGTGCCAGCCATATAGAGGCCCGGGCCCCGTGTGTCAGTCCCAGGCCCTCGATACCAAGCCAGGGAGCCAGCGTGGCGCCCAACACAGAAACCAGCAGGAGGCGCAACCAATCTCTCTTTTCCACAGCCGGGAAAAACTGGAAAGGCTGATCCTCTACTTTGGCATCGTAATAGCATTGTGCATACAATACACTCAGCATAGCAATACCACCCATTAAAAAACGGGAGACACTGAATGAGATAGGAGCCATCTCCTTCAGGGCTACTTCGGCCAATATAAAGTTTGCTCCCCAAAGAAAAGTAAAGAGCAGTAGAATGCCGTGATGAGATATAGCCTCACCCGGTTGTATCTTGTTATCTGGGTGTTCTTTGTTAATAAGGCGTTAGGAAGCTGGTTCTATGGTGAAGGGTACTTTAACGTCACTCCAGTGTACAATTGCAGTCCCGGAATTTTCGGAAACATCTTCAAAATAGAACATCAACTGTTCCATATGAGAACCTTCCTCAGGTGTCACTTCTACGCGAAGGGCATCTTCGCCACTGTCGTAGTCAAAAGCGCCCCACTGCTGGGCTACATTGTTGAAAATAACTGTCCACTGCTGATCTTTACTCGGAATGGTAAAGAGTCCATATGTGCCAGCCTCCAGCGGTTCTCCCTCAATCATCACATCATCTGAGAAAGTGATGGTTGTAGCTTCATTGGCCCCTGTTCGCCAGACTTCTCCAAATGGTTCCAGCCCGCCAAACACCTGGCGATCGTTCACGCTGGGGCGGCCATAAGTAATCGTTACCTGGGTGGTGCCAATGGTTTGACTGACCGAGGCGTTTGGACTGACACGAGTCTCGTTGGTGGCGCGGTCTTGACCCACTGCAAATTGCGTAACTAAGAATACCAGTGCTAATGAAAGGGTGGCGGCAGATAAAAAGTGTGTGAGTTTCATCTCGACTTTATTTTAAAGTTTAACGTTCCCGATTTCATAATCCATAAACAATAGTGATGCATATTCGTTCTTAGGCCTGGTCAAAATCCCTGAAATTATTTGGTTAACATAAGTAACTGCAGCCTAAAACAAGAAAGTTTAATTATAAAAAAATTATAAAGGAGTCTGATATAATGTTACTCCTGTTACTCGATTACGAAATTTTATGCGGGGACATAGAAATACTAATCCCGTCACGGTAGGCTAGTATAGAAGGGAAAGTTGAATGAATTTTGAATTCAGGAATGAACTCTCCCAGGTGTTACTGCACGTCATCTTTTAGCATATGTGAAAACTCCTTCCTGAACTTTTTAAGTTTGGGAGCGATAATTACCTGGCAATATCCCGCATTGGGATTGTTTTCATAATAGTTCTGATGATAGTTTTCGGCTTTGGAATAGTTTTTCAAGGGGGATATCTCCGTCACGATAGGGTCTTCCCACAAGTCGGATTTGTCGATCTCGGCTTTGGACTTCTCAGCAATTTTCTGCTGCTCCTCGTTGTGATAAAAAATGGCCGATCGATATTGAGGTCCAACATCAGGTCCCTGCCGGTTGAGGGTGGTGGGGTTGTGCGTGTGCCAGAGTACCGTTAGAAGCTGATCGTACGATATAACCTCGGGATCATAGATAATGCGTGTAACCTCGGCATGGCCGGTACTTCCATAGGATACTTCTTTATAGGTGGGATTTTTCTTTTCTCCCCCGGCGTACCCTGCTTCAACATGCTTAACGCCTTTTAACTCTTCAAAAATAGCCTCTACACACCAGAAGCACCCGGCTCCGAAAGTAGCTTCTTCAAGATTCTCATTGTTCATAGTATATGATTCCGTTGAACTTTTATTTTGTTGAGCTTTTGATGTACATGCTGCAATAAGCAAAACTTGTACAACGATTAAAAAAAGATGACGGTACTTCATAGGAGTTCAGTCTGTTGTTCGGGTTTACACGATACCATACGATATAACACCACATTTGGATTTATCATTTCTAATGTAGAAGTGTAAATCTTAATTAAAAATAGTTAAATATTTGAGTGAAAACGATTACAAATTTTGTGCAATTTTATGGCTTACTGCATGCCTGTAGGAGGTCAGAATCCTATGGATAACCGGTAAAGTGTGACATACACACGTTTTTATAAGGGTTTGGATTAGTTGCATGCGATGCAATCGTTTGCAAGAAAAGGTTGATTTTTTAAGGTGAAATAGCTTAAATTTTAATTGTTCAACATTTTTTTTGTTGCTTAGGGAAATATGGGATAAAGAAGCACATTTTTCAGACATGGTGGAAATAATCAAAAAATGGGGAATATGGGGTTAAACAATTGATACAGACTCTCTCCTTACGATTACAATTTTTCCATTTCTGTTTATGTAGCTGAATGCTGTTCTAAAGATATTGCTGCGCAGCCTTTGTACGTAGAATGTCTTTAAACGGATTTCTTGGTCAATTTTGACTTGGCGGAATCCCATACCTTTCTAAACGATATCATTACATAACCATAAATAAACATAGGGAGTATCGTAATGGAAAAACACGTATACAGAAAACTAGCCTACCTATTGGGGAAGATGATCCCAATAGGGATATTAGTTGGCTTGCTGGCCTTACCAGGCTTGGCACAAGCCCAGGAAACTGTTATAGGTATTGTAACAGATGCCACTAACGGTGAAACAATGCCTGGTGTAAATATTGTAGTGAAAGGCACTGCAACCGGTACCTCCACCGATGGGGAAGGGCGATTTGAGCTCGATGTACCTTCTCTAAATGACACACTTGTCGTGTCATTCGTTGGGTTTACGCGCCAGGAAGTCCCAATTAACGGGCGTACAAACATTGATATCTCATTACAGCCTGAGACCTTTACCGGGGAGGAAATCTTTGTTACCGGGTATTCTTCTCAGCGCCAATCCGATATTACGGGTGCTGTTTCTGGGGTTGAAGTAGATGACATGAATAAAATAACATCTGCGAATTTCCTTGAAAAAATGAAGGGTCGTATTTCGGGTGTTCAGGTGGAATCAAATGGATCACCGGGGTCACGCAGCACAGTTCGTATTCGCGGTGTTAGTTCGTTCCAAAATAATGATCCGTTATACATTATTGATGGAACACCGATCCAGGGCGACTACAACAACTTCTTGAATCCCAGTGATATTGAGTCCATGCAGGTTCTGAAAGATGCATCTGCTGCTTCTATTTATGGAGCACGGGCCAGTAATGGTGTAGTTATTATTACTACCAAAAAAGGTACGCCGGGCGATACACAGGTATCTATGAACGCTAGTTGGGGTGTGGCAACACCTGTAAAAGGATACGATGATTTCCTCATCCAGGATCCATTTGCTTATCACGAGGTAATCAAACGCAGTCATGACAATGCCGGTCTTTCAACACCGACCAATATATATGGTGATCCCAACAACCCGTCAATTCCCAATTATATCTGGCCTAATGATGGGACAAACCAAACTAATGACTTGTCACAATTTGGGTTGACAGAAGAGGACTTTGAAGTATGCAACTGTGATAACCTGATAATGCCGGCCAGTCAGGGTACGAACTGGTGGGATGAGCTTTTTAGTCCGGCACTAACTCAGAATTACAACCTCAATATTTCTGGTGGTACCGAGGGCGCTACCTATAACGTATCGTTCAACTATTATGATCAGGATGGTACCATGAAGTACAATTATTACAAAAAAGGTTCTATCCGTGTTAATACTCAGTTTGAGGCTGGTATTTTTACGTTTGGTGAGAACGCCTCTTTTACCGTTGATCAAACCACTGGAGGAATGCAGTCTGGTGATATGGGAGAGGATACCCCTGTTGGACAGCTCATTAAAATGCAGCCGATTATTCCCGTTCATGCAATAAATGGACAGTATTTCGGTGGAGCAAAAGCAAATACACTAGGGAACGGAAGTAACCCTATAGCCCAGGTGTGGAAAAACAGGAACGATGTTACGGAATCAAACCAGTTCGTAGGTAACGCATTTGTCACGGCAGCTCTGTATGAAGGGCTTGAGTTCAAGTCCAGCTTGGGATTTAATGTTGGGCGATTGAGAAATGAAGATTTCGCGCTCCCAACACCGGAAAATTCTGAGCCCAATTCAGTTACCTCTCTTGGGGAAGGTTATGATATATATACTAACTGGACCTGGAGTAACACCCTGACATATGTGACTACGTTGGGCCAAAATCATAATTTAAATGCATTGGCAGGAGCTGAGGCGAATAGAAGCAATGACCGATTTTTCGATGGTTCAATGGCGGGATATATAACCGATAATCCCAACGCCCGGTATATCCAGGATGCTCTTGGGGATCCGGCAACCAAGAATGTAAGCACGAGTGGTGGCTTCAATACGCTGCTATCCTATTTCGGGAAAGTGGATTATAACTACGCTCAGAAATATTATCTGAGTGCCACGATTCGTCGCGATGGTTCTTCCCGTCTTGGATCAACTAACCAATGGGGTACCTTCCCAGCTTTTAGTATTGGTTGGAGAGTTTCCGAGGAATCATTCATGCAGGGACTGGACGTCTTGGATGACTTGAAACTGCGAGCCGCCTATGGTGTGACTGGTAACCAGCAAATTCCTACCGGCCGTACTGTTGACCAGTTTGGCGGTAGCACAGGTAGTACTTTCTATGATATTACCGGTTCCAATAGCGGTATTGCGCAAGGTTTCCGGAAAACGGATATTGGTAATGACGATCTAAAATGGGAGGAAAATGTTTCCTATAACTTTGGAATCGATGCCGAATTTTTGGGTGGTCGATTAAATTTTGTGCTTGACCTGTATCAACGCGAAGTGGATGATCTTCTCTTTAACCCGGCCATCCCAGCGACCCAGGGTAATGCTTCTGCCCCATGGCGAAATGTTGGTAAAATGCGCAATACAGGAATTGATGTTTCTCTTGGGTATAGAGGAACAATTAGTAATGATCTCACCTGGAACATTAACGTAAACGGTAGTCATTACAAAAATGAGATTGTTCACATTGCCGGAGATCAGGATTTCTTCTTTGGTCCGGAAACAGGGCGACAAGATATATTGAATATAAATCAGCTCGGTTATTCAATCGGTAGTTTCTACGGATTTAAAACCGACGGAATATTCCAAAATCAGGCAGAAGTGGACACCCATGTTAGCCAGGACGGTGCAGCACCGGGCCGGTTCCGTTTTGTGGATGTTAATGATGATGGGCAAATTACCGCGGCCGACCGTACAATCATTGGTAGCTACCATCCCGACTTTACCGGTGGTCTCAACCTTGGATTGCAATGGAAAAATTGGGACTTCAATACCTTCCTGTTCGCATCTATTGGTAATGACATATTCGACCTTACCAAGGAGTTTACGGTATTCCGATTGTTTAATACGAACGTGCGCAGAGACCTATTGACCGAATCGGCTGTTGTTGAAAACGGTGAGGTTCAAAATCCGGGTGCACGGTATCCGCAATTGGATCAGAACGATCAGTTCTCAAACTCGTATAGTGATTTTTATGTGGAAGATGCATCGTACCTGCGCATGCAGAACATAGAAATTGGTTATAATGTACCGGTTGATATTTTACCTGGTCTTTCAAATATGAGAATGTACGTTCAGGCCCAGAATCTCTTCACAATCACGGGTTATCGTAATGTTGACCCGAACTTGCCTTCAATACCAACAGGTGACAATGTAGATGCAAGTGACCAGTTACGAGGAGTTGACCGCGGAACGTATCCCAATAACCGCATTTTCTCATTCGGCATTAATGCGAGCTTTTAATAAGGAATTGAAATAATCAATTGCAGAGACTAAACATTTAGAAATTATGGAAACAATAAAAAGATTACTTGGAGTAGTTGGAACAGCGCTGCTGGTAGCTATTACCATCTATGCCTGTGACTCTGATTCGTTTTTAGACAGTCCAGCGCAAGGGACACTTAGTTCCGATGTGTTAGCTAACCAGAACGGTGTGGAAGGTAACCTAATTTCGGCCTATGCCATGCTTGATGGATATGGTGATTATGGGGGATGGGGCACTGCCGCCAGTAATTGGGTTTTTGGCAGCGTTTCATCAGATAATGCATACAAAGGTTCAGAACCCGGTGACCAACAACCGATCACTGATGTTGAATTCTATCAGTGGAGTACGACGGGAACCGATGGGTATGTTAATGACAAGTGGACCTCTACCTACGATGCGATTAACCGAGCGAATGCAACATTAGAACTGTTGGCTTCTGTGGAAGAAATATCAGACAGCGATCGGCAGCGTATCCAGGGAGAAGCGCAATTCTTACGTGCTCATTACCACTTCGAGGCGTGGAAAATGTGGAAAAATATTCCCTATTACACGCAGGGCGATGCAGATTTCCGTAAGCCCAACACTGGTGTAAATCCAATAGAAAATGTAATTGCTGATCTTGATTCAGCAATTGCTGCACTCCCTACTTCACAAAGTGATATTGGACGAGTGACCGAGTGGACCGCCAAAGCCTACAAAGGTCGGGTGTTGGCTTATACCGACCAATGGGATGCGGCATTGTCGGTTCTCAGAGATGTCGAGCAAAATGGTCCGTATGCCCTGGCAGATAATTTTCACGATGTGTTTTCAGCGGCAGATGACAATACCTCAGAAACCATCCTGGCATACCAGGCATCGTCTAATGACGGTGATGACGATGGAGACAATGGAAACTATTCAGATCGTCTGAACTTTCCTCACAGCGGTAGTCCATTTGGTTGCTGTGGATTCCATCAGCCATCGCAAAACTTGGTGAATGCCTTCAAAGTGGATAGCGACGGGCTCCCACTTCCGTTATCATCTCCGAACAGTTGGAATGACGATGACGATAACTTTGCTGCGGGAGATATGACACCGGTAGACCCACGTATAGACTGGACCGTCGGTCGAGATGGTGTTCCATTTTTAGACTGGGGTAACCATGCATCCGGTTGGATTCGTGACCGTGCCTGGGCAGGTCCCTATAGTGCCAAGAAAACCGTATGGGAGAAAGCTACTGAAGCAGGTAGCTCTGTGGGCTGGTCCAGCTTCCAGCTGCACTCGCAAAACTTACATCTGTATCGATATGCAGACATGTTACTGCTTCTTGCCGAGGCTGAAATTGAGTCGAGTAATGGTTCACTTGAAAATGCCCGGGATATCGTAAATCGTATTCGCACACGTGCCGGACAAGCTGCACAGGGGCCAACGGATAATATCGAGGTTCCGATTGATGATCCATCAATTACATGGGCGAATTACGAAATCGGTACATATGACACGCCTTGGACTGATCCAGATGCAGCACGGGCCGCTGTTCGAATGGAACGTCGACTTGAACTGGCGATGGAAGGCCATCGTTATTTCGATCTCCGCCGCTGGGGTATGGCCCAAGAGGTACTTAATAATTACCTGTCTGTTGAAGAGACCCGGCGTGAGTATCTTACAGGATCCGACCAGTACAGCGATCGAAATAATCTTTACCCAATACCTTCATTCCAAATTGAGCTGAGTACGGTAGACGGTGAAGAGCGTTTAGTACAAAATCCAGGTTGGTAATATCCTGACTTATATTATTGAATCCCGGAAAGTGAGTCATTCACTTTCCGGGATTTTTTTTAATATGATTTTGAATAGGCAAGGCGGCTTATTTACTTTTTTGATATTATAACCTGAACACAATTTGGGCTCGTTTGTCTGCCTGCCAGTAATCATGTTTCTATTTAATCTGCAACTTTCCAAGAAATGTATATGAATTGCGTCATTTTTGAATGGAACAAAATTACCTATGTGTAAAAAGTTTTTCCTATTAGTTACTACCGTTTTACTACTTATTGCCTGCACCAAGAACGATAATATCCCGGAAAACCCGTTTTTTGCCGAGTTAAATAGTGAGGATACGGGCATAACTTTTTCAAATGAGATTACTCCTGCCCAGGATTTCAACATTTTTAACTATCGAAATTTTTATAACGGGGGAGGCGTAGCTGTCGGGGATATAAACAATGACAGCCTGCCCGACCTCTATTTTACGGCGAACCAGGGAGCAAATAGATTATATCTGAACCAAGGGAATTTTCAATTTAAGGATATTACTGAATCTGCGGGCGTTTCTGGCAGTCGCCCATGGACTACCGGGGTAACTATGGCCGACGTGAACGGGGATGGTCTCCTGGATATCTATGTGCTCAATTCTGCAGATATGGAGGGAAATAGACGACAAAACGAATTGTTTATTAACCGTGGCGACCTGACCTTTGATGAACAAGCTGCCAAATACAACCTCGATGACAACGCCTTTTCCGTCCACGCTTCATTTTTTGATTACGACCAAGACGGGGACGTCGACTGCTACCTGGTAAACAATAGTTTTCAAGGCACTGGCCCAAACATGCGCCGCTTGCTTCAACAGTCAAGAGAAGGTATAAGTGAGATGGGCGGTGACAAGCTTTTAAGAAATGATAACGGTGTTTTTACTGATGTCTCCCAGGAAGCTGGAATTTACCAGGGGGAGATCGGGTTTGGCCTGGGTGCTATCGTTGGTGACGTAGACCATGATTTTTTGCCGGATATCTACGTAAGCAATGATTTTTGGGAGCGGGACTACTTGTATATCAACCAGGGAGATGGCCAATTTTCGGAAGAGCTTACCGCCCGGACCAGCCATGTATCTCAGTCCAGCATGGGGAGTGATATTGGCGATATCAACAATGACGGCAGCATGGATATTTTTACCACGGACATGCTGCCCACCGATGCCTCCCGTATAAAGACGATGACCGTGTTTGAGGATTATCGCCCTGAAAATATAAATTACCGCAGCAGCTACCACTACCAATATGTGCAAAACACGCTGCAGCTCAACAACGGGAACGGCACCTTTAGCGAAATCGGCTTCCTGGCTGGTGTGGCGGCGACTGACTGGAGCTGGGGCGCCCTGATGTTTGACTTCAGTAACAACGGTTGGAAGGACATTTTTGTCAGTAACGGCATCTACCGGGATGTAACGGATAAGGATTTCCGTAATTTTATCCAGGATAGGAGTAACATCGCCCGTATTGTCCGGGAACGCGGGGAGTTTGATATCCTGGATTTCCTGGAGCGACTACCGAGCCAGAAAATTAAAAACAGTGCATTTACCAATAACGGCGACAAAACATTCACCCATCATTCAGATTCACTGGGATTCTACCAGCCTACTTTTAGCAATGGAGCTGCGTATGGGGATCTGGATAACGACGGTGATCTGGATCTCGTGGTTAATAACCTCCAAAGTGAAGCCTCTGTATTTCGAAATGACTCAGATAAATACCGAGAGCACAATTATTTAAAAGTGGCTTTCAGGGGGAAGGAGGAGAACAGTTTTGGCATCGGCGCGCACGTTACACTATTTGCAAACGGCAAGAAGCAGGTAGCCCAAAATATGACCTCCCGGAGTTTTCAAAGTTCAGTTCCTGCAGAAGTTCACTTTGGACTTGGAAAAATATCACAGGTGGATTCATTAGTTGTGGTCTGGCCGGATCACCGTATGCAGACTTTGTACCGGGTGGAAGCAAACCAAAAAGTTACGCTGAACCAGTCAGAGGCCACCCGAAAATTTCAAGCCACTTCACGCAAAGAGCAGGTGCCGATAATTAAGGATGTGACTGAAGACGTAATAACGGGGGATATCTCGCACCAGGAAAATGACTATACGGACTTTGATGGTGATCCGTTGCTTCCCCACACCTTAGGTGCACGAGGGCCCATCCTGGAAGAGGGAGATATTAATGGAGATGGATTTGAAGATCTATTTATCACCGCCTCGCTGGAAGTTTCCGACAAGCTTTTCCTCCAAAATGCTGACGGCACATTTCGTCCTTACATCAGTGCGGACATCATACGGGATGGAACACATGAAAGTACTGCGGCCGAGCTGCTTGACATAGATAGCGACGGTGATCTCGACCTGGTGGTTGGGAATGGGGGAAATCAGATCGATTTGAACTCCCCGCACAATCGGCTGCGGGCCTATGAAAATGATGGGCAGGGAAACTTTACCAACATATCCCGCACAATGCCCGAAATCCGCGTCGATGCCTCGACTATAAAGGCTGAGGATTTCAATGGAGATGGGAACGTGGATCTGTTTGTTGGGGCTCGTGTAATTCCCAAAGAATATGGAGCCGATCCCCGAAGCTATCTATTTCGGAATGACGGGAAAGGCAATTTAACCGATGTCACCCCCGAGAGGCTGAAGAGAGCAGGCATGGTAACGGAAGCAATATGGACGGATTATGATGCCGATGGAGATAATGACCTGGTCGTAGTGGGCGAATGGATGCCGGTGATGTTTTTCAACAACAATAACGGGATCCTTGAATTTGATTATTCGCTGGAGCAGAGCCGGGGATGGTGGAACACGATTAAAGAGGCCGACCTGGACGGTGACG
Organism: Aliifodinibius sp. S!AR15-10; assembly: GCF_031569985.1. NCBI lineage: Bacteria > Pseudomonadati > Balneolota > Balneolia > Balneolales > Balneolaceae > Fodinibius > Aliifodinibius sp. S!AR15-10. The sequence continues at coordinate 48,978 of NZ_JAMQKA010000030.1, forward strand.
GCGATTCAGACTACGTACTGGGCAACTGGGGATTAAATTCAAAATTCAGTGCATCCCCCGAGCGCCCACTTTCTCTGCACGTCAACGACTTCAACAACAGGGGAAATAGTGAGTACATTATTACCACCTACCAACGTGGCGACGACACGCCCTACCCCTTTTCCACATACCAGGACCTGCTTCAACAGATGCCGTTTTTGAAGGAGAGAATCCCCGACCATCATTCCTATGCGGAAAAAACCTATGAAGAGCTTTTTACACCGGAAGAACGGGAGGGCACGGCTACAAAACAGGTAACGACCCTACACACTTCGATACTCGTAAACAACGGTGGAGAATTTGAACTGAGGCCGTTGCCTGTTGAAGCCCAGGTGTCGCCTGTATATGGAGTTATAGCAAGAGATTTCAATATCGATGGAACAACAGATCTGCTTTTACTGGGGAATATGCACGGGTTAAAACCGGAAGTGGGTCGCCTGGCAAATAATTACGGGGTCTTCCTATTGAACCACGGTGATTTGAACTATGAATTTATGCCATACAATAAAACCGGGGTTACGATTGAGGGTGAAGTCAGGGATGCCAAACAAATTGAAATAGGTGGAGAAAGTCACATCATTATTACCCGGAACGATGACAACCTGATGATCTTCAAGTAATTTTAATAGTGATATTATTTATGTGGATGGATGATTCTAATATTTGGGCGGTGCTTTGCTTGCTTGTATTGGCATTACTGCTGACCTCTTGCTCCGACGGGGAAACGCTTTTTGAACAGCTTCCTGCCGATCAAACAGGGATAAATTTCAGCAACCGGGTAACATCCAGCGAAGATTTCAACATCATAAACTACACAAATATCTATAATGGTGGAGGAGTGGCCATAGCTGATTTTGACCAAAATGGCCTCCAGGATCTCTTTTTTACCGGTAACCAAGTCCGCAATGAGCTGTACCTGAACCAGGGAGATTTCACCTTTACAAATGTTACTGAACAGGCGAATGTAGCCGGGGAAGAGCGGTGGAGTTCCGGCGTGGCCGCTGCTGATGTCAACGGGGACGGCCTGATGGACCTGTATGTCTGCGCAACAACCTATAATGAACCGGAAAGGCGCGCAAATCTCCTCTATATCAACCAGGGATTAAACGACCAGGGTGTGCCGGTGTTCAAGGAGATGTCCCGGCAATACAACCTGGCCGATACCACCAATACCACCATGGCCGCATTTTTTGATTACGATCGGGATGGTGACCTAGACCTGTACCTGCTGGTCAACAAGTTCACCAGGAATAGCTCGATGGATCGTTACCACGAGAAGATGACCCAGGGGGAATCCGTGACGACTGATCGCCTGTACCGGAATGAAGGAGCGGATTCGCTGGGGCATCCTTATTTTCGTGATGTGAGCGATCAAGCGGGCATCCTGATGGAGGGCTTTGGACTGGGGGTGAATGTATCGGACCTCAACAAGGATGGCTGGCCGGATATCTATGTAGCCAACGATTTCGTGACTAACGAAGTGGTGTATATGAATAACGGCGACGGGACCTTTACCGACAGGGCGGGAGAACTTTTCAAGCATACTGTGCACGCGTCGATGGGCAGCGATGTTGCCGACATCAACAATGATATGCACCCGGATGTGATGATGGTGGATATGCGGCCGGAGGATAATTACCGAAAGAAGACCATGCTGCAGCCCAATGATTATTCTGCCTACATCAATAATGAAAAGTACGATTATGATTATCAGTATGTGAGAAATCAGCTGCAGGTGTACCAAGGCGACCATCCCGAAACCGGTTTGCCGCTGTACAGCGATGTGGGAATGTTTGCCGGAATCTCTGAGACCGACTGGAGCTGGACGCCCTCGGTTTCCGATTTTGACAATGACGGGCTTAGAGATATTATTATCACGAATGGGTTCCCAAAGGATATCACCGACCATGACTTCGCCGATTACATTGAGGAGGTCTACAACTACCTTTCCCTGGATAAAATTTTGCAGCGAATTCCGTCGGTTAAACTCAGTAATTATGCCTTCAAGAATACAGGGGATCTGAAGTTTGAGGATGTGACGGCGGACTGGGGCATGAAGATACCTTCATTCTCAAACGGTGCAGCCCAGGTCGATCTCGACAATGACGGTGACCTGGATTACGTAGTGAGCAATATCAATGATTCCGCTTTTGTGTTTCGCAACCGGCAATCCGAGCTGAATCCCGAAACAAACAATTACCTGAGAGTTCGTTTTAACGGTCGGGGTCAAAATACAATGGGGCTCGGAGCTGTACTTGAGATTTCGTATGGCGACGGGAAGAGACAATACCACGAGCACACGACCTATCGTGGGTACCTTTCCAGCATTGAACCGATTGCCCATTTTGGGTTGGGAGAGGCAGACACTGTTGATCAGATGACCGTAACGTGGCGGGATGGAAGTGTTGAGCAACTCCAAAACATCCCGGCAAATCAGGTGCTTACTGTAGACGCCGCCAACGCTGCGAATCCGGAAAATACCGAGCTGAAACAGGCTTCAAAGGGAGAGTCGAACCCGCTTATGCAGGAAATTACCACCGAACGCGGTATCGACTACGTCCACAGGGAACATGATTTTAACGATTTTGGTGTACAACCGCTCCTTCTCCACAAGTTGTCGCAATATGGTCCGGGCCTTTCTGTGGGTGATGTGAACGGAGATGGCTTGGATGATCTCTATATCTCCGGGGCGTTTGAGTATAAGGGGACGTTCATGGTACAACAGCAGGACGGCACATTTCAGAATGAGGATTTATTGGAAGGAAACAATCCCAAAAACCGGGAAGAGGAGATGGGTAGCCTGTTTTTTGATGCCGACGGGGATGGCGATCAAGATCTCTACATTACCAGTGGGGGATATGAGCATGAATTTGGTGACCAGGCCTATCAAGACCGTCTCTTTATTAATGAAAATGGGCGCTTCCTGTTGGAAGAAGAGGCACTTCCCAACTACTTCAGGGCCAGTAGTTCGACGGTGAATGCGGCAGATTTTGACCGGGATGGGGACCTCGATCTTTTTGTCGGAGGCCGGGTGTATCCACATCAATATCCCAAGCCGGTAGACAGCTACCTTTTAGAGAATGTGACCGAGGAGGGGAATGTACAGTTCAAAAATGTAAACAGTGAAAAAGCGCCGGCCCTGAACAGTTTGGGGATGATTTCTGATGCGCTGTGGACCGATTTTGACAATGACGGCTGGACTGATCTCATATTGGCAGGGGAATGGATGTCGCTGCGATTTCTTAAAAATGAGTCTGGAAAACTAACGGATTTTACTCCAAAGACTGGTGTTGCTGACAAAAAAGGATGGTGGAACAGTATCTGTGGAGGAGACTTTGACAAGGACGGGGACACCGATTATGTCGCCGGTAATCTCGGGACCAATACTCATTTCAAGGCCAGCGATCAATACCCAGTTCGGATGTACGGCAATGATTTTGACAAGAATGGTGAATACGATGCAATTCCGAGCGTCTATACGGAAAACCGTGAGGGAAAAATTGTGGAGGTGCCCTATCACGTAAAGCAAGATGTGCGCAAACAAATTCGCCCGGTGCACAGTATGTTCGACACTTATCATTCCTACGGCCTGGCAACAATGGATGATATGTTGGCCAAATTTGATACTACCGGCACCTTGGTGGAAAAAGCCAACTACATGAAAACCTCGTACATTGAAAACCGAGGAGATGGCACATTTGCTGTTACTCCACTGGAAGGCAAGCCGCAATGGGCACCGGTATATGGCTGTATTGCGGAAGATATCAACAGCGACGGGAATCCCGACCTGGTGTTGGCCGGCAATGACTACGGAACAGAAATTGCCACAGGCCGTTATGATGCACTGAATGGTTTGGTTCTAATCGGACAAGGGGACGGTTCTTTTATTACAACTAATTTTGAAGAAAGCGGGTTTTTTGTTCCAGGAGATGCAAAAGTGCTGGTCAAACTTCGCGGTGCTGATGGCTCATTCCTGGTAGTGGCTGGACAAAATCGAGGACCGCTTAAAATGTTTTCCAATCAGCGAAATAGTGAATTTTTGCAGGTTAAGCCGATGGACGCGTCCGCCGTAATTACAACGAGCGACGGGAGTAGCCGGAAAGTTGAATTCTATTACGGATCTTCATTCCTGTCCTCTTCAAGTAGATTTATCACGCTTAACGAGGATATTGAATCGGTCACAGTTACTAACTATCAGGGAAGCACGAGAACCATTAGATTTGATGAGTAGCTGTTTGGCTTGAGATTAAATATAGGTTGGTTCGGATAAAGAAATACTTCGTGGTGCTCAGAGCCTTCTTTGAGCCTATTCGTGCAATTAACTCAGTTGTAATATTGAAAATGAGACCAAATCAAACCTACCACAGTATCCAGATTATTATACTGCTATTGGGCCTCTCTATTTTTTGGGGAAGCGTGGTTATCTATACTGGTTGTACAAATCAAAGAGAAAACTCTTCCGGGAGTGTAAGCAAAACAGGGAAAGAACTCTCCGATCTTTATTGCGGGTCGTGCCACCTTCCGGTCTCTGCCAATATGCTTGACAAGGAAACGTGGCTAAACCGCGTGCTACCGGTGATGGCCCCCAAGCTGGGTATCAACGTCTGGAGAGGAAATAAATACTATCCAACTGGTAGTAGTGGAGAGACCACGGTCTCGTTTGCAGAGTGGACTAAAATTGTGAACTATTTTGAGCGGGAAGCACCGGAGATCCTGCATTCTGCAGATAGACCAATGCCGCTGGTCGAACGTGGTGATCTGTTTACAGTGCAGAAACCCTCTGTCAATGATACGATCCCTGCTGCAACAACAATGGTGAACATTGATTCACAATCCGGGTTCATTTACACATCTGATGCCAACGAAAACGCCTTGCTACAGTGGGATGATGATCTCCAGGCAACAACAGTTTTGTCGATGGCGTCGCCGGCGGTCAATCTCCATTTCTTGGGTGATTCTGATTCTTCCAGAGAGGCCGTTCTTACCAACATCGGGACCATGATAGCTGATGACATCTATCGCGGTGTAGTACAGCAGGTTAACCTTAGCACTGGAAAAGCGGACACAGTGAAAGTAATAGATTCTGGGCTCAATAGGCCGCTCAGGGCATTGCCTGCCGATATGAATCAAGACGGGCGGGACGACTGGATTATCTGCGCATTTGGCCATGAGCACGGAGGGCTCTATCTCTACACACAAAACCAGGACCAAACATATACAAGAGAGACTATCCGTGGCGTACCGGGTGCAGAGGATTTGGTGATCGAGGATGTTAACAGCGACGGCTGGCCCGACTTGATGGTGTTGTTTGGCTATGACAATGAGGGAATCTGGCTGTTTTTGAATGACCGGGAGGGTGGATTTACCATGGATAACCTGATGCGTTTCCCACCGGTATATGGAGTGACAAGTTTTGAGTGGACAGATATCAACGGGGACGGCCAAAAAGATATCATCCTCACCAATGGGGATAATGCCGATTATTCGCCCGTTCTGAAGCCGTATCACGGCCTGCGGATTTATTTAGGCAACGGAGAGATGCAGTTCGAGGAATCCTATTTCTATCCGTTAAACGGGACGACGCAAGCCTTGGTAAAAGACTTTGACAGTGATGGGGACAAAGATATCGCGACGATCTCATTTTTTGCTGACTTTGAGGCGAATCCTTCAGAGTCGTTTGTCTTGTTTGAAAACAGCGGGGATCTGGAGTTTCAGCCGCAATCAATTCCAGTTAGCCAGCATGGGCGTTGGATTACCATGGATGCCGGCGATATCGATGGGGATGGAGACCAGGATATCGTGTTGGGCAACTTCTCCCGTAAGTTTATGAGTGCATTTGAGGTTAATGCCACCTGGGATACTCAAACGCCGTTTATCCTACTGGAAAATAACACACGGTAATTATAACGCAGAGCTACCCAGAGAAGCCCCCAAAGCTTCACAAAGTACTTTGATGATTTTTTACCCAGTGGAAAGGCACAGCGAATGGTCAGTCCGAAAGAAGGGGATGTCGCCAGGTAGCAGCATATCCCAGCAGAGCACCCAGGCAGAGAATTCCCGGAGCCAAAAAGGGACTCGCGCCATAGAGAGACTCCCAAAATGCACCCATCGTGCTGATATTGGGACTGATCTCCACGGCAAAATCAAAGTTATGCTCCAGGTGTTGATACATGCCGAATATGCCGCCAATACCGACAATCCACATTACGTAGCGCAACCATTTGATAGAAGATTGGCTGGCTTTGCGAATTGCTATCAGCACGGTGATCAACCCTACCCCAGAAAGCACAAACGGCAGGTACTGGATTATAGCCTCGTAGTGCTCCAGGAAGACCAGTTCCAGGGCAGAGCCGGCAAAAATAAAGCCGGATAAGGACAGTAGAAAGCGCCGGTACTGCTGCTCTACGGATGGTTTACTCATTCTGAGGCAAGATATTGTTCAGCTGTTGCTTGTTCCTCCTCAGTCACAAACTCGGAAAGCTGTTGCAGAAACGCATCGTTTGATTCAAAAGGTCGTGCCGAAATCAATTCATCGGCCTCGGAAGCTTCCAATCCGGGTATCTGCTGGAGAGTTGCTGCATCACACTCATTTGGATCGATAGGGACAAACACATACTCTTCGTAAGCGGCAACCTGATCTTGATCCACATATTTACCGATCTCTTTACGGAACTGGCTGATGCTCACATAAGGACGATACTCTTCAAATTCGTGCACCATATTGTCTCCGACCCCCGGAATAGCAAGGAAATCTTCTTCAGATGCCGTATTCAGGTTTAATTTCTGGCTGGGAGCAGCTTGAGAGATCGTTTGCTCGGCAGTAGAGCTTGATTCGTCAGAAGACTGGGTCTCTTGTTTTGAATTACCACCGCACGCAATCAGTGAAAATGAAAGTAGCAGCGTAGCGAGTCCGGTTATAATATGTCGACTTTTCATGGATCTGTTTATCAGAGTTTGAGATTGTTAAATGGGTAAGTGAATTTATCAATATTTGCAGAAAATGCAATACCAGCATGCAATCTTCAGTATTGCATCAGATTTCTGAATGGGTGTTATGGGGATAAGGTTATTTCAGGCAACGCTTCAATTTTCCAAAGTCCCAGGCATTTGTCGCTGAATTTCCCATCCCCTTCCGTGCACTCTTCATTGATGAGTCGTTCCGGTGGTGGAAAGCTAAACGGTGCCTTCTGGAGGTTCAGTGGCCGCCAGTCGCCGGTACTGATGTCTTCATTTCGGTCACATTCAGTAAATGTTGTTGTAATTAACCAAGTGATGGAACTTGTCTTCAGGTTTTGCACTGCTTTGGAAATACCTCTAAAAGACAGGTGCACCAGGCAGTCGCGGCACAAGATTAGATCGGCTTTTGGCAGGGGATCTGTGGTGAGATCAAGTACCTCAAACTCCTTGTTTGAATGCTGGAAATTATCCCGATTTTGACTGATCAGTTCCGGTACAATATCTGCGCCGATGTAGTGGTCTACCGGGAGGTCGAGGTCGGAAATCCAGCTAAGGTCACCACACGGTAGATCCAATAGTGTTCTGATCTTTAGATACTCCAACAGTTTAGGAAGTTCAGCTCTCAGGGTTTTTGTTTGATTGCTACCGGCCCCTTCACCGGAAATCGACTCCTCTCCCGCCCAGTGATTGCGCAGGTATATCTCCTGAAAGGTGGACCGAATATCTTGATCCTTGTCCCGCTTTTCTTTTTCAAAATGGCGTGGATCAAATGAAACCCATTGGCGACGATCTTCCATATTTTACACGGTTTAAGAATTGTAGTTAGGCAATTTGCATGTAACAAGCCCAAAAATTAGCCTGCTCACTGCTCACTGCTCACTGCTCACTGCTCACTGCTCACTGCTCACTGCTCACTGCTCACTGCTCACTGCTCACTGCTCACTGCTCACTGCTCACTGCTCACTGCTCACTGAAATATCACCACTGTTGCTGACGAACGAAATATGTCTTCCATCAGGGGACCACGAGGGGACATTAATCGTACCCTGTCCGCCGTAAAGATAAGCAATTACTTTTGGCTCCCCGCCATCGAGCGGCATAATGCGAAGATAGACTCGTTTGTAAAATGGGTGATCTTCAGGGTCCACAGATTCGGAGTAGGAGAGAAACAACACTCGCTTTCCATCCGGGGAAATGTGGGGGAACCAGTTATTAAGCTTGTCATTTGTCAACTGTTCCTGCTCACTTCCATCCGGTTTCATCCGCCAGATCTCCATGCTGCCGGTGCGGGCCGAATTAAAGTAGATATATTTTCCGTCGGGAGTATATTCTGATCCATCATCCAGGCTGGGATCAGTAGTCAGGCGTATCTCATCACCTCCTTCAACGGGTATCTTGTAGATGTCATAGTTACCATCCCGGCCACCGGTGTAGGTCACAAACTTGTTGTCTGGAGACCACCCATGCAGGTAGGAAGGTCCCTTTGGCGTTACACGTTTTGGCACACCGCCGTCTGCCGGCATCGTGTAAATAATGGAAGCCCCGTCGGCATCTGCAGTATGGTGACTAATGCCGAGCATGCTGCCATCAAAAGTGAGCACATGGTCATTGTTATTGTTGATGGCAAAATCGGTATCCAGGATTTCGGGCCGGTTTTCCTCCAGGTTATAATTGTAGAGCAATCCGTTGTGATTGTAGATCAGTTTTGATCCGTCCGGAGTCCAGTTGGGTGCCTGCAGCGATTCATTGGACTGGTATAGAATTTTACGATGCCCGGTTTCCACCTCCATGACTTCCAGGTTGCTGCCAAGGTAATCCTGGTACGGCACCAACCCCTCCCACGCCGGTTTGATGATGCGAACGTTACGAAATCGGGCTTCTTCAATGACCTCCGGTTCATGGGAACAGACGTAGATACCTACATAAACCTCATCACCCAGGTCAATATTTTTAACAGTGGTAGGGGTGAATTCATTACCAAACTTAGCTACTGACATGGTGAACGTGTTGCCCTCTCTTTCAAGCTGGATAACATCCGGGGCTTTGACAGGGGACTGTATCTCTTCGGTAGAGTCTCCCTTAGCCCGCCTAAACTGCAGGGAGGTGAGGCCATCGCCATGCACTGCGGCATTGACATGAGCTGAAGAGGAACCGAGACCAGACCGCACGATCCATCCTATTTTGCGGTGTGAATTTACTCCTTCCCCGATAAATTCGGCGCGGGTATGTAGGATGAAATCCCCTGTCATTTTTCGATAAACATAGTGGAATTGGTCCTCGCTAAACCACATATTTTTCCCGGCACCAGACAGGGTATGGACTTGATTTTCGCTGTCATACTCCACAGAACCGGCCAGGTGCGGATTCCCAATATCAGTATGCCCTTCAAATAGGCCCAGGTCCTGCACTTGTGCCATACCGTTAGTTGTAACAAAAACCAGAAGTAATATTGCCAATGATATCGTCATCTTTCCTCTTAGATCCCTCATTTTATACCTGGCATGGATGAAAATTTGTTCGATGTAATAGAATCCCTCTGGAAACAATTTACGGTTTTAAAGGGGAACTCCAAGGAAGGGACATCATGTCTGATGCACCAGGTCGCTCACCAGTTTTTCTGAGGTGGATCCTTCCTCAAGTACACTGCTGTATGCGTGAAGCGATATAACAGCGTCACCCGGAAGTTCATTAACAATCATCTTGGCATTAGCAGGGGCAACACCGCCGCCTATTACGATTTCAATCCTGTTTTGTGCTTGTTTCACTAGCTTTCTGATCGTATCGATTCCTTCTAGGGCTGTCCCTTTTTTATTCCAGGGAATGCCCGATGTCAGCACACGATCTACACCTGTATCTATTAAACTGTCAAGGGCATCAGAGCTATTTGGCGTGGCGTCAAATGCACGGTGGAAGGAAGTCTTGAGGTTAAGTTCCCGGGCCTTGTGTACCAGTAATTTCAGGTTTGGATAATCTACGGCATGGTCATCTTCCTGAAGTACGCCAAAAACCACACCGTCAGCTCCACATTTTGCAGCAATTTCAATTTGCTCCAGCATTTTATCAATCTCCTGTGAGCTATACGAGAAATCGCCCGCCCGCGGCCGAATCATAACAAGCAATCCGGGCCGGTCTTGAAACGCTTCTCTTGCCACCTCAACGTGCTCCCTGGGAGGAGTAAGTCCATCCAGGTGCATGGCGCTGCAGAGCTCAACGCGGCTGGCCCCTCCCCGGTAAGCTGCTGAAACCGATTGCTGTACCACCTCATTACTTTCACTATTAACACATATCTCTACCTCAATACCCATAACATCAGACCTGTGACTTTCTGACCTTCGACCTTATCTACACTCCGGCTTCTTCGATAACGGAAAGCGTTTTCTGCAACCCGGTTTGGGCCACTTGCTGCAGGTCGCGATCCCAGTAGTTGGGATTATAGAGCTCCAGTGATACACAGCCTTTATAACCAGTTTCTTTTAGATCTTTCAGTATTTTTGTGAGTGGCAGTACCCCATCACCGGGAAAGACACGGTGTTCATCCCCCAACTCATCAGCAGCAGGAGAGCCCGGGGCGTCAGCAAACTGAAATATGGCGATAGAGCTTCCATCGAGTTTCGAAAGTCCATTGAATCCTCCCTCGCTGATATACATGTGAAACGTGTCCGGGATGATAAGCGCTTCCGGGTGGTTGGAATCGAGGGCCACGGCTGTTGCCTGCCCAAGCGTTTTTAGTGGGAAGAATTTTACAAAGACAATGGCAGGCTTGATACCGTAGTCGTTAAGGCCGATTTCAACGATATCATGGTAGCGATCTGCGACCCATTGCAGATCATAGTTCTCACCCACCGTATTCGGGATGGTCTGGATATGCTCCGAGCCGATATCCGCTGCCATACGCATCCTGCGACGGGTATCTTCCAGCGATTCCTCCCACTCTTTTTGCGTAGGTGGCAGCGCGTTCCACAGACCGATCACGCTCGGCACAAACAGGCCGCGCTCCTTGATCTCTTTGCCCAGAGCTTTAAGGTCGCCTCCCTCTTCTTCATACTCCTGCAGCTCGCCATCCCAGGGTTCAATCGCATCGAAACCAGCTTTATCTGCAATTTCTACTTTCTCTTTCAACGAAGCGGGACGGATAGTAGCCGTATCCAGGCAGATCGGCCACGGGCTTTTACCTCTCTGGTAGCGGTGGTTATCTGGTTCCCTGTTTTGTGCTTTTGCATCTGCTTCTCCCGGTAGGGCACTGCCAAGCAACCCTGCCGCACCAAGTTCTAAGAATAATCGTCGTTTCATAAATCCCTTTTATAATTAATTAGTTTATTTCAGCTGACTGTGCCATAGCTTTATCCCTTGAACGATTACTAAAATAGTATTTAATGGAAAGTATGAAAGGCCTACAATCAACTTTAAACAATGTTTTACTAAAAAAGTAGATGATAAGATAGGTTATTCGCCAGGAGCCTGTACCGACCGCTGCAGGTGGAGAACTCATGTATAAATTTAAAGGTCCTTCTTGGAGCCGCAACTGACCGAAGGATTTCGGGAGATTGATTACTATGTTTTTAATCCAAATTGGTTATCTAGGCTCATGTAGCTCGCTTATGGGAAACAAATAAGGCCCGATGAATTATTTCATCGGGCCATTGATGATGATTTCCCAACCCTAGCAGCAGGAGGCTTCGGTTTTCTCGTAGGATTCACTTTCGCCGTACGTATAGAATGCTTCCCATTCTACACCTTGTGGATCGGCAACCCACGATTTGTCGGACTTGGCATAGCAGCAGATGGTATTGCCTTCATCGCGAGAAGAATCCCTGGAAGCCCGATCAATATTGGAACGGATATCTTCCAGTTCGTCCTCGTTTTCAGCCTGGATACCCAAATGTTCAATCCCCTTCTTGCCCGGTCGTTCAGCGATCGAGAAATTGACTCGTGGATCTTCCAGCATCCATTTGGCATAGTCATCTTTATGGCTGGTTGGTTCAGCGCCAAACAACCGACTGTAAAAGGTTACAGATTCGTTAAGGTCGTTTACTTTTAACATGACATGTAGTCTTTTCATGATTTTTCCCTAATCGTTTTAGGTGATTATTAGTAAGTGTTCACCTATGTAGTCGGGGGAAACCCAAAAAAGACGCAAAATTTTCTTAAATTTTTTTTCGGGTTTATAAACCACTTTAGGGGAGATCGTACCAAGAAAAAACAACATACTTTCTAATCACAACTCTCGCACTCGTCGTCACGAAGTCTTCTGAAGGCCACTGCTCGACCCTCCTCCCCAAACTTGATATCACAACAGGCCGCCAGTACCTCACCCAGTTTTTTACGACCGCGTTGAACTCTTGATTTTGCTCCTGACAAAGAAAGCCCCAGGTGGTCGGCAATTTCTTGCTGTTTTTTCCCTTCTACATCAGCCATCTTTAGCGGAATGCGATACTTTTCCGGTAATTCATCGATCATCGGAACTAACCAGGAAAGGACTTCCTCATGGACATCATGCGGACCTTCGTAATCAGCCAAGTTGATACTTTCATCCACATTCTGCAGCTCTAAGCGGTCTTCGGTATCTACGTCTTTGTCAGTTGGACGGGTTGATTGGTTACGGTAATGGTCGGCCAGCGCCCGTCGGGCTATGCCAAAAATCCAAGACTGCACCTTGTTCTCGTCGTTAAGCTGATCGAGGCCTTGGTGTATACGCATAAATATATCCTGGAGCACATCCTCCACCTCTGATTCGGAAGATACTTTGGAACGAATAAAACTCCGGATGTGATCACTGAATTTTCGCCAAATAGTTTCGGTATTTAAGTTATCACTTGCCATAACAGATATTAATACTGAATTATAATTTCTCATTTCTTACCGCCTCAATGCGCTGCAACACGGGCGGATGTGAGTAATTCAGAAATACATAAAACGGGTGCGGCGTCAGGTTTGAGAGATTGTCTTTGGACAATTTCTTGAGAGCCTGCACCATGTTTTCCGGTTGCCCGGTTGTCTCGGCGGCGAAACGGTCGGCCTGGAACTCATGCTTGCGGGATATGATCTGCATAAATATAGAAAGGATCATGTCAATCGGTGCGTAGAGCATTCCAAAGAAGATGAGCCCGGTATAGACCGACTGCTGTTCCATGTAAAAGGCGTCATACAGACCGCCGGCGTTCAGGAAGATGGAAAGCAGCAGAAACATGACGCCGGTTTGCAGTATGCTGATCACCATATTTTTGATGATGTGCTTCTTCTTGTAGTGTCCTACTTCGTGTGCCAGCACCGCTACGAGTTCCTCATCGGTATGTTTTTCAATCAGCGTATCATAAAGAGCGATTCGTTTGTTTTTACCAAATCCTGTGAAAAAGGCGTTCGATTTAGAAGAGCGCTTCGAGCCGTCCATCACAAAAATGCCCTGCAGCGGAAAGTTGACGCTGGCCGCCATATCCTCAATTTTTTTACGCAGCTCTCCATCCTCAAGAGGCTCAAAGTCGTTGAATATCGGCATGATCCAGGTGGGGGCAATGAACTGCACAAAGAGAGTAAAGGCGGTGACAGCACCCCAGGCATACAGCCAGCCATACGTCTCAAAATAGGTGAAAAAGGCAAGGATACCCGCCAGCAGTGGTCCCCCAAGCACAATGCCCAGCCCCAGTCCTTTAAGCATATCCAACACAAATGTCTTCGGGGTTGTCTTGTTAAAGCCAAACTTCTCCTCAATCACAAAAGTAGAATAGATACTGAACGGCAGCGACAGGATGCTTTTGGCAAGGATTAATATGCCAATATAAGCAAGGCCGGTCCAGATGGTCCCCAGCTCCCATCCGCGCACGATTTGGTCTAGCCAGTTAAATCCCCCGGCAAACCAAAATACCAGGATCAGAACCAAGTTGAAGGCCGAGCTGACAAAGCCGAATTTAGTGTTGACGCGGGTATATTCTTGTGAGCGACGGTAGGTTTCTTCATCATAAACGCCATCAAATTCTTCGGGAAGATCCGGCTTAAGTGCTTTCAGGTTATAATAATCTGCTACTAGGTTGAGGAGGTAGTTAACAAGCAGCGTGACAAGGATGATAATGCCAAAAATATTCATGCAGGACTGTTTTCAGTGATTAATTTTTAGTCCTTCAAAAGTACAGGTATTGCACAATCTTTTAAACCGGATAATTTACTAAGTCGAAAGTTGGAAAGTCTAAAGTTGTAAGGTGAAGAATGAACAAGAGAAGGTTTAGGTACCCGAATAATCTCAAAGTTCGTTATTGTAAGATGCAGTTAATCATAAGGTTAACCTATCATTAGTGTCTGCGGGAATGAACCTTTTTTTTATAATCAGGCTTCATACAATAGACCAGTCTCCGGAGTCCGGCTTTGGTAAAGTTGACCGCCGAAAAGATGAAGCTCCGATAAATCTTCGGGCATACAGCACTCTCGGTGACTACACAGATATTGTAGAAGGGAATTACAGGAAGGGAAAGTAAAATTTATTACTATGCTTTTTGAAAATTTATAGTAATACTTTTTAAAAAAGTATAGTAAGGAAATTTGAATCCAGGTCGTTGAGGGGTTCTTTCAATTCCTTAACACATTCAAATTATACAGAATGTAAAAATAAGGAGATAGCCCTCGGGAATTTTCCCATACAATAGTAAAAATTACTATCATTGTGATAGTTTAACGTGTTTACCGGTTGAATTTTGAGCTGTTATACGATCTCTGCGCGATCTACAAAATCCGCGGGAGAATGACAGGACCCGCAGCCCTGCTTGGTGTCGGGGGGATTATCTGGTTAGGGATCGTTCGTGAAGATGACTAACGGGTAAACGCGTTTTTTTAATCAAAATTGGTAGAGAGAGTTAAACTCAGAATTTATCTAAAACAGGAACATTGATGGCCGATCTGCGAAGAGAACTAGGATTTTGGGATGCATTAACAATAGGTGCCGGAACCATGATCGGGGCTGGTATATTTTTGTTGGCCGGTGTGGCGCTTGAACTTACCGGGCCCGCCGCCATCTTTTCGTACTTGGCAGCTGGACTAATCTGCATCATTACCGCCTCCAGTGCGGCGGAGCTTGCTACGGGGATGCCTACCTCGGGTGGCGATTACTTTTTTGTGTCTCGTTCGCTGGGACCTGCTTTTGGGGCGATATCGGGCGTGGGAATCTGGCTGAGCCTGACGTTTGCGATCTCTTTTTACCTGTTTGGACTCGGGGAATACCTGAGCCAGTTCTTGCCGCTGACTCCGTTTTGGGGAGCGTTCCTGGGCGGCGTCTTGCTGGTAATTCTCAATATTATCGGGGCCAAGGAGTCGGGCCGCACCCAGGTTGTCGTTGTACTCACACTGCTTGCCATTTTAGGTGGATTTAGCGCGGTGGGATTTTTCCATATCGACGAGGCTAACCTGAACCCCTTCTTTCCGATGGGAGTAGACCCGATCTATTCCACCACCGCCCTGGTATTTGTCTCATTCCTGGGATTTGTCAAAATTGCCGCCGTGGCAGAGGAGATTAAAGATCCTGCTAAGAATCTGCCCCGCGCTCTTATTGGCTCTGTGGCCCTGGTAACACTGTTGTATATGGTGATTTTACTCGTTATCGCAGGCATGTTTCCGCAATCCACAATCCGGGATGTCCGCGATCCGCTGACCACGGCTGCGCGTGAGATGATGGGAGGTTTTGGCGGCATCGCCATCATTTTTGCAGGATTGCTGGCCACACTCTCATCGGCCAATGCCAGTATAATGGCCTCTTCCCGGATTAACCTCGCCATGGCGCGTGATCGCATGGTACCCAACTGGCTGAGTGAAATCCATAAAAAACTCCTGACTCCCTACCGGGCCATTCTGCTGACCGGCATCCTGGCCCTTGGATTTTTGCTGATCGAGAGTCTCGAAGACCTCGCTAAAATAGCGAGTGTGCTGCAACTTTACAGTTATGCCGCTCTCAATATCGGGTGCGTGGTGCTGCGGGCGGCCAACCCCGACTGGTATAAACCGACCTATCGAACGCCGGGCAACCCCTATGGACAGGTTTTTGCTGCCATTGGCTGCCTGGGAGTTATCATCTATTCCGGTCCATTTGCACAAATTGCAGTTGTGGTACTCATCGTGGTAAGCCTTGGATGGTACCTGATATGGGGCCGTGGAAAGGTGGAGATTGAGCACGCTCTGCCCGAATTTTCCGAACGATGGGAGGAATACGGATGGAGCCTGTTCCGGCAGCCTGCGGAAGAAGTGGAGCGGGAAGAGGTGGAGGAATGGATCCCGGTATTGCGCCCGCTAAATACATCCAAACCGCGCCATCTTGTCACTGCCCTTGCGAATCCTGAGCATGAAACAGACCTGTTGCGCCTTGCCCAGTTTATTTCTGCCGGCAAGAAGGAAGCGGGGATAGTAGAAGGAATGCACATCCTGCATGTTCCTTACCAGACCCCAATCTCTTCAATTAGGGAAAAGCTGGAGCAAAAACCATCAACACAGAAAAAAATTGATGACATACTCAAAAAGTCCAGGGAAACCCACGCGGTAGACAACGGGTACGGGGAAGTATTGATGGAAACCGACTTCCGGGCGGTAACGGAAGCTGCTCACAATGTGTTTGGGGCTATTATAAGCGAAACCCAGACGCGCAATGCAGACATGCTGCTGATGGGCTGGCAGGGTGGCTTTAGTGTTGGACGGATTTATAATTCCCCGGTCCAGCGCATTATCAAAGAGCTGAAGACCGATGTCGGTATCCTCAAAGATCGAGGGCTCGATAAGCTGGACTCCATTTTGCTGCCCTGGGGTGGCGGACTGCATGCCTGGCTTGGCCTCGAGCTGGCAGTACGTATCGCCCGGGTTCAAAATGCCGAGCTCCGGATTCTCCGCCTGGTCAAGCCGGGTACGGATCTTACCGATGAGAAGACAGCCCTCCGTAAAAATATAGGCCCCTTGCTGGGTGATTTCGAGCGGGCTGAGATTATTGTTCGAGAAGCCCAGGAGGTCACATCTGGCATCATGGAAGAGTTTGAGACCCATGATCACGATCTGGTCATCATCGGGGCATCCCACGAGTGGAGCATTCGAAATGTCCTGTTTGGTACGATCCCTGATATCGTAGCCGATCGTGCACCATGTTCCGTCTTGATGGTACGGCGTTATCTGCCGGAGCACTGGTCGGTAAAAGCCAGTGAAAGCTTTAAAAGAGTTAAGGAGAACCTGGGGCTTACTTCATCCCCCAATGCCGGTCAGGAGTAGCTGCTTGTTTTTGATTGATTTTCCAGTAGTGCAGGAATCTAAAATCAATATGGAAATCCCATTACCAAGTGCGAGCTACGTACATTACCTGTCGGTATTACTATGTTCAAATCGGACACGAAATGTTAAGAGGGTGAACAATAGCTTATCGGTTAAAGGCCTCGGGACAATTTTCGCTATAGAAAAATGGATAAGTTAATTAGGATGAAGCCTTTCAGGATAAGAGGTAGTTCTTATCTTAACGTGAATTCGGGATAAGCAGAAGTTAATATAGAATCCATAAACTACCGGCCTTTCGAAATTTTTGTTGATTAAGTGAGTGGAACCGGAGCGTGAAGAAACCATTTCTGTTTGAGATCCGCGCTTTACAGCGGAGCGAGTTAAATGGTTTTAGCGCAGGTGCAGCGAACGCAACAAAAATTTCACCAGCCGGCGATTTTTTTGGTTCATTTTTTTATCGTTAAAAAAATGAACATCCCTAAATCCTCAAATTCAGCAATTAAGTGCCATTGGGGCAATCCCTTAAACCGACCTGACGTTATCTTAAAATTTATTTTTTTGAATAATCTGAATGGCAAAAGACAATATCTGTGTTATTTAATTCAATTCAGAATAAAAAAAAATTGATATGCAAGTTGATTTAGAAGACCGTCATGTTATCGTCACCGGTGGAGCCGGAGGGCTGGGCTCGGCTGTAGTGGAATTATTACTGGATAACGGCGCAAAGTGTAGTGTGCCCTGTTTCAACGAGGATGAACTGCAAGCATTCGAACATAAAGATCATCCCAATGTTTTCACTCATACACCGGTCGATTTGACCAGGGAAGGTCAGTCCCAGTCTTTTTATGAGGCAGCAGTGGAAGCACACGGTGACCTTTGGGCCTCGATACACATTGTCGGCGGATTTGGAATGGGTTCGATAGAGGATACGCCTCTCGCAGATTTTAACAAGCAGTTTCAACTCAACACTGTGACCTGCTATAATTCCTGTCGGAGCGCAATTAACTGGATGCGGGAATCTGATTACACCGGTGGACGCATTGTCAACATTGCTTCGCGTCCGGGTATTGAGCCGCGCCAGGGAAAAGGGATGACCGCCTACACCGTGGCAAAGGCAGGCGTCGCTGCATTAACCGAAGGGTTAGCTGCCGAGGTCGTGGGAGACGATATCCTGGTCAATGCCATAGCTCCCTCAATTATAGACACAACAGCCAACCGAGATGCCATGCCGGATGCAAACTATGGTAAATGGCCCAAACCCGCTCAACTGGCAAGTCAGATAGCGTATTTGGTATCACCGGAGAATGAAGTGACCAGGGGAGGCATTGTGCCCGTGTACGGGAAATCATAAGCAGAGGATATTTAAGGTGAACCTGGACTTAATCAGTTATTAATCCGACAGGTAATATTCAATAGTAGAAACCACCCGGATATTTTTGATATAGGGAGTATTATTGTCTCGATCTGAAATGCTAAACTGTCCCTGTGAAGCGGTTTTGATCTTGCCCAACTTGCTGTTGGAATCTTCCGCAAATTTCTGGGCTACCTGTCGGGCTTCCTTTGTTGCTTGCTCAATCATTTCAGGTTTGATGTCATTTAAACGTGTGAAAAGGTATTCCGTTCTCACCTGGTATTCATCGCCGCTCAGCGTAATCCCCTTTTTCCCTAGTTCCACCAGCTGACCCATGACTTTGCGGACATCATTGACCTGTTTAGAATAAACGGTCACATTTTGCGCTGCCACATACCGGAATTCATAATTTTCATTTCCCCCGTAACGCTGTGCAGATTTGTCAGTCATGTTTGGAGTTGAAAAAGAAATTGCCTCTTCTTCAATACCGCGTTCTATAAGAAACTGTTTAACAATATTTGCGCTAGTTTCGAGTGATACATAGATCTCCTCAAGGTTATTTCCTGTTTCAGTAAACTGGATAGGCCAGATCACAACATCTGCTGGATGTTCCTGTTCCGCTAATCCTTTTACAGTGACAGTGCGTTCAAACTCTTTAAAACTTATTGCCGTCTCCCTGATAAAATACCCCAATATTGCCATTGCCAGGATAATGGCAATACTCAGATAGACCTGATGCTTTTCCATATTGTTTGATGCATGTGAATGTTGTTTCGGAATAGTTATCCTAATGCTACGAATTTTATCTGAAAATAGTATCTGTAGAGTTCAAATAATCTAGTTAAATAATGGAAGAGGACTCAGATATGGAGGAGTATCGGTTTAAATAACCGTTTGGTTAGCATGTCTAATTGTCTGCCTGTCCCTGTTCTTTTACAGATGGATTACGTAGTATGTTTGGTGTCTGAAATGGAAATAGTGGGATATACTAATGCCAAAACAATCAACTGCGGCTGGATCTGCCTGGGGTGAAGCCCTCCAAGATGATGTTAAGATCCAAATAGCTGAAATATTTTTGGTCTTTACTCCCGCAGTGTTAATAATTCTACTGGCTAAACCTTTCGTGGGTCAAAATCCTATCCTGAGTCAAAGCGTAGTTTGGGTCGCAAATATTGTAATGCTGATGATGGTGTGGGGTGGACTTCGACTTCGCGGCCAAAGCTGGAGTCACCTGGGATTGAAATTGCAGCACTCCAAATCAAAGACGTTTCTTTATTCAATATTGGTTTTTGTTGCTGCAATGGTCGGTTTTGTGATGGGGGCCATTATTATGGCTAATATCGTTGGTGTTCCAGAGAGTGCGGATATGAGTGGTTATAATTATCTTGAAGGGAATCTGCCGATGTTGATAGCAGCTCTTGTGGCTGTTTTTATTGTTTCATCTTTTGGGGAAGAGGTGATTTATCGCGGATTTCTGATCACCCGTATCTCTGAGATGGGATCGGGGAGCAAGAGCTGGACCCGATTTGCGGTTTTTATAAGTGCTGTTATTTTTGGATTAATCCATTTCGAATGGGGATTGATGGGCATCGTTCAAACGGGTTTCATGGGACTGGCGTTGGGCATTTCATTTTTACTGGTGAAGCGCAATCTTTGGGTGCTGGTTTTGGCTCATACTTATATGGATGCTATCCTGATGGTCCAGATGTATTTGGTGCAAAACATGTAAGTTGCACTTTCAGTGAAACAGAATTTTGAATATAAACTTTGTGGGCTATGAAAAAGCGAACATTTTTAAAGATATCTTCTATTGCAATGACAGGAAGCTTATTTATGCCTCCATTTTTATACCGACCCGATGAGGAGATCGGGACCAACTGGGCCGGTAATTATCATTACAAAGCCAAACGGCTGCATGTACCGGAAGAGGTCTCTCAAGTTCAGGAATTGGTTAAGAAGGCCAAGAAAGTAAGAGTGCTTGGATCCCGCCATTGTTTTAACAGCATTGCTGATAGCCCGGAAGATCTGGTATCACTGAAAAATTTCAAGGAAGTGGTATCACTTGATAAAAAAGCCAATACCGTTACGGTGGGAGCTGGGGTGAGATATGGTGATTTGGCCAGTTATCTTCATAAAAATGGATATGCGTTACACAACCTGGCCTCCCTGCCCCATATTTCTATAGCCGGGGCCTGCGCAACCGCAACCCATGGTTCGGGTGTAGACAACGGCAACCTCGCAACGGCCATTTCCGGGATGGAAATTATCACCGCCAATGGCGAACTCCAAAACTTGTCAAAGGAGATAGATGGAGAGCAATTCAACGGTAGTGTTGTGGGATTGGGTGGCGTGGGTGCGGTGACCAAGGTGACACTGGACATTGAGCCGACCTACAATGTAGAGCAATATGTATACCGAGATCTGCCGGTTAACCACCTCGAAGATCATTTTGACGAAATTATGTCGTCTGCATACAGTGTTAGCCTCTTTACTGATTTTAAAAATAACAGTATCAACCAGGTCTGGATCAAAAATCGCCTGGATGATGATCGAAATTTTAAAGCCGATGAAACTCTTTTTGATGCGCGGCTGGCCGACCGCCACATGCACCCAATTGCCGATATTTCTGCCGAAAACTGTACCCGCCAAATGGGAATGCCCGGCCCCTGGCACGAGCGTCTGCCGCATTTCCGGATGAATTTTACGCCCAGTAGCGGTGATGAGCTGCAATCAGAGTTTTTTGTGCCTCACGAGCACGCTTATGAGGCGATATCGGAAATTTATAAGATGAGTGACCAGGTAGCTCCCCATCTGCTGATTTCAGAGATACGCACGATTGATGCAGATGATCTCTGGATGAGTCCTTGCTACAATCAGCCCTCCGTGACGCTTCACTTTACCTGGAAACCGGATTGGGAATCGGTAAGGAAAGTGTTGCCGGATATTGAGAAACGCCTGGCACCGTATAACGTTCGACCCCACTGGGGCAAGTTGTTTACACTGTCTCCCGATGTGTTGCAATCGCGGTACGAGAAGCTCTCCGACTTCAAGGCGCTACTGTCCGAGTATGACCCAGAGGGGAAATTTCGCAATGATTTCCTGCAGGAGCATCTGTACAGCTAGGGATCCGTAAAGAGGGTGGCCCAAAACCTATTTGAGGAAAATTAGCTGGGTTCAGGTAATTCATCTTTCGCTGCATCATAACCTTTGCTGATTAGTTCTCTCAATTCTTTGGGATCATCCACCGTACGACTGTACGAGGAGAGCTTAGGCCTGATCAGGATATCCACCTCATCCCTTTTTACTTTTGCCGTGTTCAAGTGACTAATGCAACACAGCGGTGTTTTAGGGTTTGTTGGATGGGATTAAGGTAATCAAATTTTCGAACCGGTCGAAAGTTCAGGTACTCTTCGACAGTGTTGATGCGCTCGGCGGA
>NZ_JAMQKA010000031.1:0-70501 GCF_031569985.1 Aliifodinibius sp. S!AR15-10
CGCCGGACGATCGATGCGTTCACCAAAGCGCACAATAAACAGGCCGCTCCCTTTGAATGGAAAAAGAAGTTCGTCAAACCGGGAAAGCTGTCGGATAATTACGCTGATTTATGAATCTAAGTACTAGTATATAAGATCATCTTATTTCACATTTCACCCATTGGAATCAGGATCAACAGGACGGGATTCCTTCGCAAGTAAACATTACCATCCTGCAGATCCGCTAATCCTGTAAATCCCGGTTCTAATTTTACACTCATACTCATCTGCCTCATCTCTGCTGTTTTTGATACTACTCAATCTTACTCCCCCTGCCCTTTTCGAACAACGGGGAATTCACGGATCTTGCTCTCTTCTTGGGAAGATCTCTCATTCAGCAGGCTCCCTCACGCCAGTAGTCGGACACGGTTCGAGATTACCGGTTAAATAGAGACATATTATAATTAATTAGGGGCTCCTCAAAAAGGGCGGCTCCTCCATAATTTGGTTAGTTAATTAGGATACCCTCAAAAGCAACGGTAGTCTTTTGGGTGGGTGGAGGTGTACCGGGCTCCCCGTAAATCCCAGACCGGGGAGAGGTGAAGGATAATTCAAATCCTCTGGCAGCCCCCAAGTCCAGAAAATCCTTGCAGCAGGTGGTCGCAAAGATTATTAATGGGCCAAAGTAAGCTTCGTTTTACAGCAGGTTAGAACAATATCTGGGATTTTCTGGTGATTTTTTCTGGTTCGTTTTTTCTTCACTGAAAAAATGAACAATCCTTCCAGTGAAAAGGGCTTCAGGATGGGAATCAGTGAATCGCGTAGTTCAAGTGCAAGGTAAATGTGTACTTTTGCTAAATACCTTTGCATTTATTGTGTAATATTTATCTCCTAAGTATATAATCTGCAATCATTTATTACCCTCTTGAGGATGCACTAAATAAATACAATTAGGGAAAATAAGATATATACCTAATCCACCAGCACAATCTGCAGGTCCATCAGGTTGTTGCCCGTGGGACCAGTGATGAGCAACGAACCCACCTCCTGGTGGAAGTGGTAGGCATCGTTATTCTCCAAATAACGTTCAGGATCCAATCCCATCTCCCGGGCCTTCGCAATTGTCTTGCCCGTTACCACTGCACCGGCTGCGTCCGTCGGACCGTCGATGCCATCAGTACCGGCACTTAGCCACGTAATGTTATCTTTTCCCTGTATTTCAAGCGCGCCCCGCAGGGCCAGCTCCTGGTTCCTCCCGCCCTTGCCAGTGCCGGTTACATCCACCGTACTTTCCCCGTAAAAAACAAATGCAGCCGGCTGATCACTCGATTTCATATTCCCAGTCACTTTTCCGGCAATGCTTTTCGCTACCTGTCCTACATCTTCATTATATGCTTCCTCCGCGACCCAAGACCGGTAACCTTCATCTTGTAACATTTTTCCTGCATTCTGTGCCAGTTTCCGGGCTGAGCCAACAATCATGGAGTGATGTTTCTTTACCGGGTCCTCTCCTGGTTGGACCGTCTCTGGGACAGTGCCCTCTACACCTTGTTCAATATGATGACGTGCAGATTCCGGGATCCGATTCCACAAGTTATACTTCAATAAAATATCTTTTGCCTCCTTGAATGTGGAGTCATCGGGGGTTGAAGGTCCGCTGCCAATAACCTGCAGGTTGTCGTTGGGTACATCTGAGATCACAAGGTCGACTAATGTCGCCGAGGGGTCAACATGTCGCAGCAATTGTCCCCCCTTCACGAGAGAAATATGCTTGCGTACAGTGTTGATCTCATGAATAGTGGCCCCTGAGTTATTCAACAATTCATATATCGTATTCAGCTCCCCAATTGTAATACCATCCGCTGGTCGGCATACCAGAGAGGACGTACCCCCGGAAACAGCATAGAGCAGTAAGGCATCCCCGGGTACTTTTTCAAAAAAGCGGCTGAGTTTATCTCCGGCCGCTACGCTTGTTTCATCCGGTACGGGGTGGGCCGACTGGTGTAGCTCAATCTGGGGATGCATCTCTCCCGGATCATACGAGCTGATCGCAAGTGCTGCTGCCACGCGGTCTCCCAGCTCTTCACACAGGGTATGCACCATCTCCCAGGAAGCTTTGCCACTACCGGCAATATAGACTTCCGGGTAATCATCAAGGTCTATAATAAAATCCTGCCCCAGTATTCTGCTGTTATCAAAAACACCTTTCAGTACAGCAGATGGCTTTTGAGATTCCAGGGATTGCAGAAATACCTGCTCGGCCAGCGTGTTCATGTTTAATTATTGATTTTATAGTACCCGGTTTAGTTGGGGCATATTATAGCTTTTTTCAATCCGTATTTCTAGCCTGAGTTTCGATGTCTGTTATAATAAACAGGACTTGATGCAGTAGAGCTATTTTTTATACATAGAAAAAAACTCATACCCCATCTTCCCGACTTCCACGATAAATCCCCAAAACAGGACCAATATTCGTTTTATGCCCTTTGTATGCTTTGAGATCATGAGCCACTTGTACCGTATGGTCAGCAGGCGATTTTTAAGCCTGCTCAGGTACCCCCGCTCATAGCGACGATACAGGTAGACCGCTTTGTTTATGATCTCAACGCTGTCGGCTTCTGTCAAAAGCCGAATCGCATAGTCTTTGTCCTGTCCACGCAGCAATCGCTCATCATAGGACCCCACTTTTTTGATAAGTGCCCTGGATATCAGCATGCTGTTTTGATGAAACGGGGACTTGATATTGAACAGCAACTCATCGACCATTGACCGCTTATTCTCCACGCTGGGCGGTGAGCGATGCCCCAGCACCCGATTGCCGTTAAACGTTGAGAATCCCCCAAAAACAAGCTCAGCTCCAGTTTCTTGTGCACGTTGATGTCTAAGCTGAAGGCTATCTTTCGGCAATTTGTCATCGGCATCCAGGATAGTGATATATTGCCCCTTGGCTTCATTTAACGCCCGGTTAACGGCAGCTGACTTGCCGAGGTTCTCTTCGTGCGTATACCGAATGGGGACACCCTCACCAGTTTGATTCCTCATCAATTCTTCAACAACTGCAGGCGTCTCATCGGTAGATCCGTCATCGACTACAAAAAGCTCAACATCGAGGTCACCAAAGCTGCTTTTTTGTACACTGTCTATCGCTTCCGGCAAATAAGCCGCCATATTATAGGTGGGAATGATCACCGTGATATGTGTAGATTGTTCCTTCATTCAGAGTTGTACCCGTTCCTATGAAATCTCTCTTCCCTAGTGGTAGTGAGCCAACGATTTTTGTTATTCGTTATCGGATATTGTTATTGGGAAACGCTCATAGAGCTGACAAGAAATAACCACTTACCAATAAACTAGTACTTAATTCCAAAAGTTAGCGTAATAATCGATTCTAACTTTTTAACTTATTTTGTCAGGTCATCCCCCTACCCCCCCCTTCGAAGAGGGGGACTCTAGAGGCTTTTTTCGAGTTACTTAGAGTTAATTTTAAATACGCTTTTTTCTGACAATAAGTACTAGTAAGAACACTAACAAAGGGTCTTTATGGATCGACTAAAATTAAAAACGTACAGTATAACAGCAATTCTGGTTGAGATCCCTGTAAAATTGATCATATCCTTCCATTAGTGTCCGGGAAAATTACTCTTTTAGGCAAAAAATAGCATTTAAGTTCACGACATACCGTTTTGGGAAAGGAATTCAATATGATCCCCGGCATGAACAGGCTACATACGACAAGACCTGCTTTCGGACCTGGTAACCTTGACCGCCCGGAAGGGAACGGAGGGGAGCGTGAAGAAAAAATCTGCGATTTTTTTCGTTTAGTTCTTCAGTCCGACCACTGGCGGATTTCATTGCTGAAAAAATGAACACAAGAATTAGTAGTAGGAAGCTCCAAAAGTTTTTTTACCGGACAACAGTGATCTCCTTCTACAACTCTAAAGTAAACTGAGAGCAAAATACACTATATTGTTTCGTCGTTGTGAACAAATTATTAAAAGAATAGTTTTGTTCACCCACTGTATACAAACAGTTTAATTCATTAGCTATAAATCCTTATCTTAATCAAGAATTAAGTACAATAAAATGCATTGAGGAACGCCTATCGCAGTAGAACAAAACATCGGTGAATACACCATTCATATAGAAGATGTTGAACCTGTTCTCGTTCTTGGCTTCGAGGATGAGCATCTCAACAAGATCGAGGACGCCTACCCAGAAACCAAGATCACCGTCCGTGGCAATAGTGTGAAGTTGAAAGGCCCTGACGACGATATTGACGATCTGCGGGAGATTATTGAAGAATTGATCGATATTGCGGATCGAAACGGAGATCTCACGGATAGCGATGTTGAAACGGTGCTGGCCCTGCAGAAGGGGGATAGCACCAAGCCGGCCAAAACCAACCCCCTGCGCGATCAAACCCAGGATTCGGAAAACTTTATCCTGCACTCCCAGTCCGGCGAAACGATTACAGCCAAGACCCCCGGGCAGCAGGAGATCGTCCGGGCTTCTGAACAGAATGACATTGTGTTTGCCATCGGTCCGGCAGGAACGGGAAAAACATTCACCTCGGTTGCACTGGCCGTTCGGGCGCTAAAAACCCGTAAAGTAAAAAAGATTATCCTGGCTCGACCTGCTGTAGAAGCCGGAGAAACCCTCGGCTTTCTGCCCGGCGATCTGCGGGAAAAGATCGATCCCTACCTGCGTCCGCTGTATGATGCACTGGAAGAGATGATAGAATATGACCGGCTGGAGCTACATCTTGCCAAAAATGTGATTGAAATTGCTCCCCTGGCCTACATGCGGGGCCGTACCCTCAACAACGCATTTGTGATCCTTGATGAAGCCCAGAACGCCACAAATAAGCAGATGAAAATGTTTCTGACGCGTATCGGGTTCAACAGCAAGGCGATTATCACCGGTGACATCACACAGACCGACCTCCCACAGAAACGGCACTCGGGGCTTATCTCGATCCAGGATATCCTCAAGGATATCGATGGGATCCGGTTCGTGTACCTCGATCAAAATGATGTGGTTCGCCACCGCCTGGTACGCGAAATTATTGATGCCTATGACAGGCACGAAAACAAGAATAGTTAGCAATTCTGTGATGCTGATGGTGCAATTTTCATAACCCATCATTCATCTGACCATCCAACAACAATTCCTGATGCAAACCCAATCAAATTCAACAACAACATCCAGGGCTTATCCACTGTACGAAGGTACATTCAGTGTGGGGACCGACAAAAAGTTTAACCGGATTGACCGCGACGATCCCCCGGCCAAAGGTGCTCTTAAGATCTCGCTGAATCCATTCCTGATCAAAACCGAAGAGCGTAACTATCTTATCGATGTTGGAATCGGTGACTTTGGAGAGGATACGAGCACCGAAACGATTAAAGAAAACCTGGCAGCGCACGATGTTGCGGACTTTGAAATTACCGACATCATCTGCAGCCATCTCCACTACGACCATATTGGCGGACTGGCGGGCCGCAGTTCCGGTTTCTGGGAGCTGACCTTTCCTGATGCACGCCTCTGGGTTTCCGGCAAAGACTGGGAAAAAGCGACTGGCAAGGATACGTATTATGACGATGAAAAGACCCAATTTCTGCACTTCATCGATGCCAGGGCCGACCTTCATTTCCTGGAGGATCAAGATCAGCCGTATCCGGAACTCACAGTCGAAAAAATTGGCGGTCACACTGAATTCTCGCAAGTAATCTGGTTTGACGACGGCCATGCCCGTTATATGATGGCGGGCGATGTGCTGGCCGTCCGCGGCGAAGTGAACCGAAAGTTTGCCGCCAAATATGATTACGATCCCGACCGCAGTATGGAGGCCCGAAAGGAACTGCTCAAAAAAGCTTATCAAGAAGAATACACTATCATGGGCTACCACGACAGCCACTACCCGCTGTTTCGGCTGAGTGATTACAATGAGAAGCAGGGCTATGTGATAGAAAATATTGAGGCGGATGTCTCTTCCTGATCACCTGGAAGAAATAACGGCCTCTCTTCTTGAGAAAGGAGTTGCCGAAGCTCCGGAAGCGGTTATCATACTGGGCTCCGGGCTGGGGAGTTTTTCCAACTACATCGAAAATAGCACACATATCCCCTACTCTTCTATTCCCCACTTCCCGGCCACCTCGGTACAGGGACACAGCGGAGAACTAATTACAGGAGAAATCGAAGGGCACCCGATCATCGCTTTCTCGGGGCGCTTTCATCATTACGAAGGCTTCACATTTGAACAGACCGCCCTGCCGGTGTATGTAGCCGATATCCTTGAAGCAGAAAAACTAATTATTTCGAATGCCGCGGGAGCGATAAACACGGCCTTTAATGTAGGCGATTTAATGGTTATTGAGGATGTGATGCGCCAGAATTTTCGTATCACCCCTAGAGGGAAGTCGCGATTTCGTTATTCACATTACCAGTGGGTTGATACCGTTCGCGAGCTGGCGGCTAAACTGGGAATCGCGACACGGCAGGGAACCTATATCTACGTCAAGGGTCCCAATTATGAAACCAAAGCCGAGATACAGGCATTTCGCACTATAGGCGCTGATGCCGTAGGAATGTCGACCGTGCCCGAACTAATGGAGGCCGCCCGGCTGGGTATCAAGACAGCCGCCATTTCGTTAATCAGCAATATGGCCGCCGGCGTAACCGATGGAAAACTAAACCATGACGAAGTAACCGAAGCTGCTGACCTGCGAAAAGATGATTTCAGCAACCTGGTTCAAAAATTGATTAAGGAACTTTAAATCTCCTGGACTGCCTGCAACATTTGCGAGTTGAGGTTCACCTTTTCTCAGAGCAAAAGGGATTACAAACCATGGAACTTTTGTGATTTGCATAAGTATTAGTGACAGAAACTGAGTGGAAACCAATTATTTCCAGGGTCGAATTTATTTTTTTGTAACATTTTTGTGCTTGACTTCTCTTTATAATAAATAAGGACTAAAAGTATTGTGCTTGGTAGACCAAATCGTTGATAAAATGCTCTATATGAACGTTCAATATAAATGCACAATACGCTAAGACGGCAATTACAATTAATTTGTGTACAGCAATGAGTATAGTAGAACTGAAAATGTTTGAATACTATTCAACAGGAAAATATAAGGGATTCCTGTTGAAAAAGACTGAAGTTATTGACAAACAGAAGAGTTTAAAACGACTTATCTTTACCAATGGTCAGTTTGAAGTCAGCGCCATTGGTCGTTTCCAAGAAGAGGCTCTTCAGACAATTTTTTCACAAATCGACAGGTATTTAGAGCACAATCCTGTGCACTCTCACGCAGTTTAATTAGGGCCTGTTAACACTAATTGTGTGCACTGTGCCGGAGGCCATTTTTCCGTAAGCCAAGGCGCCGGGAGCGTGGTGTGGGGTCCTCACACTAGCAAGCGGGAACGCCGGATTGCGGAAAAAGGGGCCCGGCCCTTCGGGTTGCGCCCAAAATGCCCCCATTCTGCGTTGCTGATCGCTTATGTAGCAGGGCTACACAACGCTATCAGCGCCTTGTCTGGCCCATTTTGGGCAGCAACGCAGCGTACCCAGTTAGTGTTAACAGGCCCTAGAATATTTAGTCTGCAAGAATGTGAGTGATTTTGTGCATTGGGTGCACGTGTACTAATGATGTATAAATCATCTCACAATAATAAAGGTCTTATTAAGTAATAATAAGCCCCTTATTATTACTGGGTTATAGTCTTGGGTAGTAATTGCAGCAAGCTTAATTCACTTAACTCCGATACCATCCATTGCTCGCTTCCGTCCGCTCTGCGGCGGAAGCCCCTCTGACGCGCGTCTTTGTTGCATCATGAGTTATACTGGACGCGAAGCGTCCCAACAGGTCCCAACGGAGAGCATAGGGACCAAGCGTGGGATTATTAATAAGAAATCTTATAACGAACTGACATTAAATTGCCGCTGGCATTGACCATCGGCCCACAGATTTTTAGTATACATCTTTTACCCCTCTCCCCTGGTTATTTAATTTGTGAACAAATTCTGGAGTTACGGGATCTCCTTCAAAGAACTCTCGTTCAACGCCCCGGGTAAGTGCCCACCGGTCGATCCATGAAATACCCCAATCGCCATACCTGGTAAAGGGGTTATCGTAGGCCGGATCTTTTATTACATCGGTTTGGGAAATGAACCGGTAACCATGTTCTATATATACTTGGGTAAGCTCGTCCAGGTAACGTGCATTCAGAAGGCTGGCGTGAATGAGAAGTATTTGCGAAATGTTTCTTCCAAATAATTTGTCAGAGGACTCTTCGTAAAAAAGCAGCTTATCCGTCATGTACTTAACATAAGCCTCTCCGATTTTTTGCATTAATTGTTGGTCATCCTGCTGAAATGCATTATGATAAGCTTTTGCAAAGATATAGTCCTCATTGTCTATCGTCACCGGGGCTTCTGTATAACCTTGTTCACTTAGAAACGTTCTCAGGGAATCGGCATGTGCTTCTGATAACCCAAGCCGCAGGTAGGGATGGCGGAAATATTGATATGGCAGGCCATACTTTCCCGATAATTCGCGGCTTACTTTTTCTCCCCTGGTAACATCTGCAGTATATTCTTCAAAAGGAACCTGGTGATAGTTCTTGTGAGAAAATGTATGATTCCCAAGTTCATACCCTTTTTTTAGCCAGTGTTCCAGCAGTTGTACCTGGTTTGAATCCAAGCGACCGCCCTCATACAATTTGAATTCATTGACATATCCTATGGCCGGAATATTGTATTTATCAAATGTACGTATGAGGTCTTGAGTCACCTGTAAATGAAATTCTGGATCGTCGATGCCGTAGGAAACTACCGGCAGATCATCTACAGTAATGCACATGGTTTTATCTTGAGCATACAAGACGCTCACCGCTATAGAAAATATCAGTGTAAAAAAGTATTTCATATTGAATTGTATAATTATTAATTGTTGTAATTTTTCAGGATCCCGGCATCTACCCAGTAGATATCCCGGTCGCTGATGTAGAAAAAATATTTGCCATCTCTAGTAACAAATGGGCAGCGTTCGTGTCCTTTTGTATTGATAAGCTCTCCCATATTTCTCGCTTCTTTCCAATCGTCATGTTGGTCTCTAAAACTAATATACAAATCGCATTGCCCGTGCCCTTCTCTTCTCACAGAGCTGAAGATCATATGCGATTCGTCGGGCGCTACAAACACATCGGCTTCGTATTGGCGGGAATTGATGTTTTGGTTTAAGCGGTGGGGAGCCTGGAAACTCCCATTTTGAAACTTGGATTTATAGATGTCAAAATCGTGCTTTCTTTCTTCAGTGGCCGCAAAATTTGAGGCGAAATAAATGCTGCCATCATTCGTAAAGGAGCTGTAGTATTCATTTGCGCCTGTATTGATGGAATCTCCTGCATGGACCGGGTCGGACCACCCTGAATCAGTACGGGAAGAGTACCAGATATCGTAGTCTTTTGGCACTTCAGATCCATCACGAGACATATTAGAAATGTAATACAACCTTTTTTCATCCGGGGAGAGGAAAGGATCATTGAAACTAAACCGTTCATGTGCAATCAGGGGCATGGGTGACGTCCAGATGCCGTTTTCCAGCCTCGCAGATCGTATTTCCGCTTTGCCTTCGATATCCACTCCATAATAAAATTCGGTTGCATCCTTTGAGAAAACAGAACCGAATTCATGTTCATCACTCTTCGAGATCAGATTCGGAGCAAATTTCTCAGGCTTCATCCCAGGGAATTTTTGGCCCAAGTAGAAGAACAGGTCATCTTGTACCGAACCGGAATCTCCTTCCACATGAGTGAACAGTTTATCCAGATCGTCTACGTGCTCTTTTTTACCGGTCCATTTGTTGCTTTGGACACTTACAAGAAGTAACAGAAGAATAGCATAGAAACCGTGGAATATTTTGTTCACGAAGTATCAGATGTAGATGATTTTGTTTAATAAGAGATTACAGCTGCTACAAGGATTAATAGAATTCCTTATGCAAAGTAAGTCAGCTGGTCCCGGTACGGCAAGAACATAAGTTAGTTTCAGATAAATGTCTGCCATATTTAGGTTAGCCATATTACTCATCTAAAACCAACATTAGTGCATCTTCGGCAAAAAAATTTTAATTGATCTCAGATTATCCCAAAAATATTTAGACAGCAGGTTTCATCCGAAATTGCAGTGCTAAAGCAGTTCCTGTTGGTTTCCGAATCGGTCAAGGTACTGGGTAAGCTTCACTTTGCGGCGGGTGCTTACGCTGGTCATATAGCGAACCTTACCGTAGATGGGTCGTTCCTGCCACGCGCGGTCGAATCGCCCCAGGCACCAGAAGATGCCGGAATAGCTGTTGGGATCACGCCCGTCAATAGCAAACTTGTTATTAAGCTCTATCATGAACTTCAGCGCGGTTTGGGGATCGGGGGTCCACTCCAGAATTTTCTTGCCCCACAGCATCCGCAGGTAGTTGTGAATGATTCCCTCCTGCCGGAGCTGGCGCTGGGCGGCATTCCAGAGCTCGTCGTGCGTCTGGGCTTTTTCGAACTGCTCGTAACTGTATACCCATTCGCGGGGATCATCTTTGTGGTCCATCAGCGTCTCCAGGGCCCAGTCGGGCAAACTGTCAAATTCGGCGTAATCGGGTCGATGGTGCGCAAAATGGAATCCCACTTCCCGCCAGGTGATCAGCTCGTCCAGGTACTTGGAGATATTGGACTCCCCGTTCCAAAACTGTCCGCGCGACCCATCGTTGTATGAGATATCTCCTAAATCCCACCCTTTGGGTTGATGGTCCAGCACCGTTTTCACAATCTCATACTCCGATATCTTCCCGAAATGCAGCCAGGGGCTCATCCCACTTACTTTGTTCTCATCCGGGTCATTTCGTTTGTCTCCATAATCCATAAGCCCATACTGCACAAACTGTCCGAGCTTGCCGAGTGCCGCCTGCCGCGTCCCCTTGATCTCCAGTGGCTTCACCTCATGGTCTATCGGCTGCTCACCTAGAAACGAAGTAATATTATTGGGAATATTGCCACTAGTGGGCAGTTTTTTACGGATTGCATCGATATCCAAAGTATTTCGATTCTCAAGCTCCTCCAGCGGATTTTTTTTCGGGGGATGTGTATAACATTCCACAAAGTGTTTCTGCACAATCTTGCGAAAAAAGTAGGCGCTGTAGGGATCTTTGTCAGTGAGCCCCAGTGGAATAATCCCGTTGTTATCTACGGTTGTGACCGGGATGTCAAGGTTTTCCCCGAGCCACCTATTGCGCTCACGAATAAAGTAGACCGGGAATTCGTCGGTCACCAGGTAACAGGCATTGCTAAAGACTTCCAGGTAGGCCTGCTTGTTGGTACCCGACTCCTCTTCCACAAAGGAAAGATAATTCAGGTCATGTTTCAGAGCATACTGCTGCACCTCCTGCATCCCCTCCAGGTAAAACTGGTGTATACGGTCAGAGGCCCACGGGTAGTCGTTTTTCAACTCTTCGTAGAGCAGCAAGGGCTTCCCCAACTTGTTAGCCCAGCCCACGGCATATTCCAGCGCGTAATTGTACTGCAGCCGGTGGCCCAACTGCATCCAGTAGACTACGTAATCGCCTTCACTGTTGGGACTCAGATCATTCCTGTGAAATACACGGTGGCGGTTGATGTTTTTCATGCTCAATGCTCTTTTATAATTCATTTTCGGAGGCGTCAACAGCAATGGAAGAGCAGACATTCCCTCTTTTGACTTCTTGGATATCTCAGATTACAGAGATGGTTAGAAATCATCGGTGCATAAATTTAGTACGGCAGCATCCCGACTTGCTACCTATTGTCACTACTTTAATTGCAGTGGCCTCTGTTTTCAGTACAGCAATGTTCTATCTTGTAATTCTGCTATCTTTGATCAGTTAAGCTCATTCTTGTTTGTTTTTTCATCTTTTTGTGCTGTAAAGTCTTTTGTACTGAACACATCTGACAAAATGGATTGTTCGATATATCCCCGTTGTTCCGATTTTACAGGTATCCGTATGATAAGGTGAATTTCTCCAGCTGCCGGCACCTGAATAGTCACCCGCGGTTCCACCGATGGCACGTCAAGTCCCTGTTCATCGCTGATTTGCTTCATGTGCTTGCGTACGTCTTCAAGATATGGTTGGCAATGCCTGTTGGCGGATTCCAGGAACGCCTTCTGAGCTTCCCGCCAGTTATCTTCCCTCTTAAACGGAATGGTAATTACATGCAGAATATAGTCGTTCGTATAACTCTCGTTGATAACGGGTTCCGAGACAAACAATGCATTGGGAAGAACCGTCATACGTCCTGTCCGTTGGTGAGTGAGCTTACCAGGGCCGACTTCAAGGATCGTGGTAGCAAGCAGATTTTAATCTGTATGCGATCACCTAAATTAAAAGAACCAGCCCCGGTTTTGAGTATCGATCCGGTAACACAGAGAATCAACTCCTTGGTAGCCACAACAAAAGCAATCGCAATTGCCACGATCGACAAAGCAATTGTTCGAAGCTGTTCACCCCATATAAAAAATAGGCCCAGCAGCAGTATAAGTAACAATCCATTACGTGATTGAACCAACCACCGACGTCGCAGATCGGTAGTACCTACATTTCGACGAATATATCTAGCAATCAGCACACGCAATACAACGATTGCGATAATGAGAATACCCGTGCTGACAAACATATACATTAAAGAACCTGAAATAGTGAAATCTTCCATCCATACTCTTAAATCTTCAAGCATTATTATTTGTCCTGCTGATTACTGATCATTGAAATATTAAAACGTATTCCATCCACATTGTAAATTGAATAAAAATGTAAGGTTTCTCGACGTTCCGATACAATTGTATAATTTTAGAACTTGTAATCGCAATTATATCAACTGTACACTCAACAAACTCGCCAAAGAATTCCAGTTCCTGTTCCCTCCTCCCATAACCTAATGTTTTGGGACACCTGTCATCTTTTTCAAGACAAGCCTCGGGAATTCGCTGGACTGGAGAAGGTAACCAATCAGCAACTCAACAATTCGACGTTTTAAACATCTCGAAAGGGCCTGATATCAAGCAGGTATCCTTCTTTCATCAACTTCTGTTCGGAACAAAGACTCGGTTAAGACGATAACAACCGGATGAACATCTACAGAAAACCATAAACTTATGTCCATGCTAAAAAAGTTACCGCTATTATTACTCGCTATATTTACAGTATCACAACTTTCGGGAGTAGAAACGGCCAATGCCCAGGATGGATTCTTTACGGACGCCCAAACATTGTCCAAAGGGACTGGCACCCTTGGCATTCAACCGGTGTATTTTACCGAATCGGAGGATGGCATGCTGATGTTTCGTGGTGCTTACGGGCTGAACAGCACCGTCACGCTACACGGCAAGCTGGGTGTATTTGAAGATGAAACCTACGGCGGCGGCCACCTGGAGATCGGTCTGGCTTCTGAACCTTCTTCCAGCATCTCACTAGCCCTGCTCGCCGGGGTTCACGTTTGGGATGAACCAGGACTAAAGGCTTCCCTTATAGCGAGCAAGCGATGGGACCAGGTTAGCCTGTTCTCTGGATTGAGCTACGAGCCTATTTTCTATGAGAATAATACGCTGGGTCCCCTGCTTATACCGGTCGGCATCGATGTGCACTTGGACAACAGCTCGGCAAACCTGGTACTGGAGGCTGACCTGGCCGCAAACGACGATGGAGAGTTTCTGCAGGCGATTACGGGCGGTATTTATTTTTATTTATGATTTTGCTCCTTTAAATATCAAATAGAACCCACTTACTTCTGTTATAGCACGAAGTAACACGGTGAAGCCATAGAGGTCCACAAAGGCGTAGTTCATGCTTCATGACCTCTGTGGAAACTGTGTTACAATTTAAAAAGTAAAATTTGGATATTTGCCCATCACTTATCATTCATTAATACTGTCGTTGAATGAAACTCGGATATCACGGTTGAAATGGATCAACACCGATAAAATATAATCTGTAGTTTTCTGCTGCATCTGTGGCATCGGCGTTCTAGTCCTTCGCTAGTCTGGTATCTTTTAAAAAGAGTAGAATTTGACAGACACTAGAAAGCCACTATAAAGCCCAGTCCCACTGTAAATAGGTCTGTACTAGAACGACTCGTATCGTACACAAGGGTACCGTTATTGTTGCGCAGGGCTCCCTCTTTCAGGTAGTCAGCCTCTCCACCGAACAAATAGCGCGCTTTGAGATCGATAAACCACGTCAACTTCTGACCTAAATCATCATAGGAATCGGCTACCTTAAACTTGAGTCCGCCACCAAGTCCGTAACTGAACGCGGTGTCATCAAAATTGGTAGTCGAGGCGATCGTATCAAAATCACTGTCATCCTCCACTTTGCTTTCCGTAAAGAGATAATTCAGGCCCACCAGCGCATCGACGTAGGGTCGAACGATCCGCTCCTTTGCTTCCAGCCGGGTAAAAAAGTGCCCCGTAAAAATGTTGTTGGTCGTGCGCACTCCCACCCGTACTTCGGGAATATTGGGATTGAAAAACTCTTTTCGCGATTGATTACCGTAATTATAGAATCCCAGGTTTAGACCCACCGTTAATGGTGAGTTTTTGACGCTATATGCCGCCATGCCCTCAAGTCCTATACCATTGCTCTCAACATTGCGCTTGAAATTACCCTGGGGAAATCCGCCGTCAAGGGTTAAGCCAAAACTAAAATCCTGAGCGATGGCCACCGGCAGACCAAATGCCGTCAGGAATAGGAGTAACAGTAACATCTTTTTCATTGTAGTAGTCCCTTTTGATTAAAAAACTATAAAGTGATTTTACGCATCTGTTACAAAAAAGTTCATGGCATTTTGATGTGATTTTAGAAGGCTCTGCAAAACCGCGGTGTATAAAAACTGTCATCACGTCCGCCAAATGGCGGATTGGGGCGTGACGATCTCCACACGAGGGGAGATTACCGCACTTCATTCACTATACACACCTTTGCCAAGGGTACGGTGCACTTCGTTCATTCTGTTGGCAATGGCACCATGGTATTTCAAATCCTCATTTATTCTTTACCAAAAATCAGGATGCTAATGCTATTAAAGCTGTGCCCCTTGTTTCTCATCCTTATTTTTACTATCAAGTGTTAAAGAAACACTTTTGTAATTAAGAATAATTTGGCGCTGTACCTTTGTAGGCTAACATTTTACTCCCCTATTTTTTGAACACCTAAAATGGAGTCACCATGTCTTTAGATATCAGAAAAATCAATTGGGTTGGATATTGCTTGTTACTAGCTGTCATGCTACTAGGTGGTTGCAGTTCTGGAAATGAAGAATCTACTGATAAATTTACGATTGTTCCCTCCCGGGATATTGTTAAAGCGGAGCAATTTGAGCTAAGTGAGGTTCAACTTCTTGAGAGCCCGTTCAAAGATGCAAAAGAGCGGGACGGTAAATACCTTCTCAGCCTGAATCCAGATCGACTGCTGGCTCCCTACTTAAAACAGGCGCGAATGGAGCCCGAAGTTGATAATTACGGGGGCTGGGAATCGACCGGCCTCGACGGACATTCGCTGGGCCATTATCTATCGGCGATATCCATGATGTCTGCCACCAGTGATAATGAAGAATTTAAGCAACGGGTTGATCACATTGTGAGTACGCTTGCAACAGTGCAGGATTCCATCGGGACAGGCTATGTCGCCGGGATTCCCAACGGCAAAGAAATATTCGACGAGATAGCATCGGGCAATATTGATGCGGAACCTTTTGGTCTTAACGACGGCTGGGTGCCCTGGTATAATATCCATAAGCTTTATGCCGGTTTGCGGGATGCCTACCTGTATGCTAATAGCGACTTGGCCCGGGAAGTGTTGGTCAAACTTTCAGATTGGGCTGTGAACCTCTCAAATCAACTTTCTGGTGAACAGTTCAGGCAGATGATTCGTGCAGAATATGGCGGGATGAACGAGGTACTGACCGATGTGTATGCGATCACCGGTGACAAAAAGTATCTCGAAGTGGCCCAGCGCTTTAATGACCAGCGGCTGTTCGATCCGCTTGCCAGTGGTGAGGATCAGTTGGAGGGCCTGCATGCCAACACCCAGATTCCCAAAATTATTGGTGCAGCACGGGAATACGAATTTACGGGCAACAATACCCTCCAACAGGTTGCCACTTTCTTTTGGGAGACGGTAGTAAATAACCGTACCTATGCCAATGGTGGTAACAGCATGAATGAACATTTTGGAGAGCTTGGGAAACTTGCCGAACGCCTGAGTAAGGTGACCTCTGAAACCTGTAACACCTACAACATGCTAAAGCTTACTGAGCATCTAATGAAATGGTATCCTGATGAGCCGAAGTACGCCGCTTACTATGAAAAGGCGCTCTACAACCATATCCTGGCATCACAGGATCCCAAGACAGGGATGGTCTGTTATTTTGTACCGCTGATTTCCGGCCATTTCAAGACGTTCAGCAGCCCGGAGGACTCTTTCTGGTGCTGCGTGGGATCGGGCATGGAAAATCACACCAAGTATGGCAAGAATATCTACCTTCACACAGATTCAGAGCTTTTTGTTAACCTGTTTATCCCTTCAGAAGTAACCTGGAATCCCAAGGAGGTAACCCTGCGGCAAGAAACCGATTTTCCCCGCTCCCAGAGCTCAACACTTACGATATCAACTGAAAATCCCACTCAGTTTGCCCTCAACATCCGTCGGCCGGGCTGGGCGGGATCCGGATTGGGGATTTTAGTTAATGGTGATCCCGTCGATGCGCAAACCAGCACCGCTCATGTTTCCATAGTGCGTGAATGGAGCGATGGCGACCAAGTTGAGGTGATCCTGCCGATGGATTTCCAGTTGGAGCCACTTGCTGATAATGAACATAAAGCGGCGATCACCTACGGACCCATCCTGCTGGCAGGTCAGCTGGGAGATGCACGCATGCAACAAGAACCGATCCCCTATGGTGGGTACGACGGTTTTGACGGCCGGTGGGATCATCGTCGATATGAAGATATGGAGCTTGTGGAAGCGCTATCATTTGATGTTGGGGATCAACCGATTCAAAACTGGATCTCCCCTGTTGAAGGACAGGCCCTTCACTTCAGAACGCAGGGCGTTGGCAGCCCCAATGATGTGGAACTGGCTCCTTTTTATGAGGTGAACCACCAGCGCTACGCCATTTATTGGGATATCACTCGGCAATGAGATGCGTTGAAGGTTGGATTAATTTAATAATGAACAACAACGGCTTTGTTTCATCCCGGACCCGTACCGGGATCTCGCGGAAAATCGAAGCGTTGATATAATTGGTGTAGTGCGCTACGTTCAACAATCTTACCAGAGATTTGGGTCTGAAGTAGTCCGAAAAGATTGGCTGCGTAGAGTTGCATCAGTTTGCGGAAATGAAACTGGCCGGTAAATCTCCGGAAGATGCCATGCCCCTGGTCAAGGATCACCTTGATCGGTGCGGCAGTTGCCGTGAAGAGTATGAGGCCTTGCTGGAAGCCATGAAAAGTCTTGAGAATCCCATCTAGTAATTTAAGTACGTTAAAAAAGTAAGATTCCCGCCTATCTGGTAGTCTAGTAGAAAATGAAAGCTCAACTACCAGGTTATGAAAAAGCGACTCACATATCCCCTTCTCGTTTTAGCCTTTTTAATTCCTGTTGATCTCCTCGGGCAAACCTGTAGTTGTGCAGGAGCACCGCTAATCAGTTCACAAAGCATTAGTTCCGCCTCAAAAGGAAATCTCCTGGTAGGGTTGACCTATCAGTATAATGATATCTCTAATCTTTACACCGGAGATACCCAGCTAACCAATCGTTCGGTGGAACGGAACACCCAGTCCACGCTTTTGGAGTTTAATTATGGTATAACAAGTCGACTGACTGTCTCTGCAACAACCACATTTGTTCGAAAGCAGCGGACTGGGCTTCTAAATCCGGGCAATCGCGATCAGTTGACTACTCAAGGCATAGGCGATGGCCTCGTACTGCTTAAGTATGTGCTGCACCAGAATACCATTCGCGAGCAGTATCAGCTGGCCGTAGGTGGCGGCGGGAAAATACCGTTTGGGAAGAGCTCCCTTACGCAAAATGGTATAGCTCTGAATATGGATATGCAGCCGGGTACCGGGGCTTGGGATGGCGTGCTGTGGTCCTATTTTTCCAAAACATTTGCACCGGCTTCAACCATCAATTTTTTCCTGTTCAACACATACAGGATAACCGGCACCAATGAGCGTTTTGGCAGTGATGACCGCTATAAGTTTGGAAATGAATGGGTAGTCAATGCCGGTATTACAGACACGTTCCTTCCCAACCTCTCCTATATCGGTATGATCAATTACCGATCAACCAGCTCTGATGAGCGTAATGGTCAGGCACTGCCCAATACCGGTGGAAAATGGGTTAATCTCGAACCGGCATTTCGTTACCAGGTTTCGCAGGGATTGTCCGTAAAGTTGTCTGGCCAAATTCCGGTATATCAACACCTCAATGGGACCCAGCCCACCACGGCTTATACTGCTTCATTTTCCCTGTTCTACAACTTCGGGAAACGAGTCATCTTCTAGTCAATACAAACCAATGGTGAACAAAATGAAATCGTTAAAACCGTTTATATTAGCAAGTTTGGTGCTGGTATTTACCGGCTGCAGTTCTGTCAATGATAGTTCTAGCGGTAATAGTCTCGTGGAAGGCGACTGGCTCATCCCCAGGGGTGAGGTTGTGGATGGCGGGC
This sequence comes from Aliifodinibius sp. S!AR15-10, assembly GCF_031569985.1. Classification (NCBI taxonomy): domain Bacteria; kingdom Pseudomonadati; phylum Balneolota; class Balneolia; order Balneolales; family Balneolaceae; genus Fodinibius; species Aliifodinibius sp. S!AR15-10. The sequence continues at coordinate 18,727 of NZ_JAMQKA010000031.1, forward strand.
CGGGGCAGGATGGCATTCCCTCCATCGATGATCCACAGTTCTCCGTTGCTAGCAATGTGAGCTATGTCGGTGAAACCCGAATAGTCACCGGGATCAAAATCGGAGATACGATCAAAGCTTACCCGCACCAGGTCATGGACCATCACGAAATTGTAAATGACGCGGTAGGTGATACCCCGTATTGCCTCACCTTGTGTCCGTTGACAGGAACCGCAATCGCGTGGGAGCGGGTCATCGATGGAGAAACGGTTGAATTTGGGGTGTCGGGTTGGCTGTTCCGAAACAACCTTATCCCGTACGACCGAAAAACAGGAAGCCGGTATTCCCAGATGCAGATGCGCGGGATTAACGGCCCTGAGTCTAGCACCCAGCTAAACACGATACAGGTCATTCAGACCACTTGGAGTACATGGCGGGAGATGTATCCCGATTCGCAGGTGCTCACCACCAATACCGGTTTCAGCCGAAATTACAGCGGTTACGTGTACGGCCGGGATTACTACCTGGATGAGAATTCTGGGACGCTCTTCCCTGTTCAAAACTCTGATAACCGCCTGCCCAACAAGGCACGGGTACATGGTATTATTGCAGAGCTACCGGCGGATCAGAACGCGCAGGTGAAGGTGTATCAGATAGGGTTGTTCGGGGAAGGAGTTCATCTTGTTTCCGATCAGGTTGGAGGTGAAGATGTTATAGTCGCAGGAAGTACCAACTATAATTTTGCTGTTTCCTTCCACGCACTTCCTGAAGATGGTACCGAGCTTAATTTTGAACCGGTACAGGACGAATTGCCATTCATCATGGAAGACCAGGAGGGGAACCGCTGGGATCTGTTCGGCTATGCCGTGGAAGGGCCGCGGCAAGGAGAACAGCTTGCTCCGACCAACTCCTACACCGGGTACTGGTTTGCGTGGGCTGACTTTTTCCCGGAGCTGTCTATCTACCGGTGGAATAGTTAGGTAAGCGGGAATTGCATTAATCACTTTATACCATGTTATCAACCATAAAAAGAATATTAATCCTACTTCTGGGAATCGGAATATTCGGCTGCACTATGGTCTCGGAAAATGGAGAAAGTGTAGGTGGGGACAGCCCTTTCTCCGGCCGGTGGTTTTCGAGATCAGGAAACTGGTTGATTCCAAATGACGAAATTGTTGATGGAGGAGCTGGAGCCGATGGCATCCCGTCTATCGACGATCCCCAGTTTCAGCCAGTCGGCAGCCCGGCTACGGAATATATTGCCGACCGAAGACTCGTGATCGGAATTAAGATCGGAGAAACCGTCAGGGCCTACCCACACCAGGTCATTGCCTGGCATGAAATTGTAAACGATCAAATTGGTAATACAAATTTTGCCCTCACCTACTGTCCGTTGACCGGTACAGCCAGTGGCTGGGACCGAACAGTTAACGGAGAAGTCACTGAATTCGGAGTCTCCGGCCTGTTGTTTCGTAACAACTTGATTCCCTATGACCGCAATTCCAATAGCCTCTATTCACAAATGCAACTGCGCGGTGTTCGTGGTGATCACTCCGGGCGGCAGGTTACAGCTTATCCGCTGATCCAAACGACTTGGGAAACGTGGAAAAAAATGTATCCCAACTCACAGGTGCTAACCACCAATACGGGATTTGATCGTGATTACCACGGTTATGCCTACGGCCAGGAATATCTCGAAGAACGATCGGAGGCCCTTTTCCCTATCAAACATCGAGATAACAGCTTTTTTAACAAGGAGCGAGTCCATGGAATCATCGGCGGTCCCATTGATGAATCAGGTGAGCCACCTCCTGTGAGAGTATTTGTTATTGAGCAGTTTGGAGCCGGGGTCAACCTGGTTCACGACCAAGTGGGAGACTTACCGGTCATCGTTGCTGGTAGTACGATTGACCAGTATGCCGTTTCTTTTATGCGGCGAACCGAAACCAGTGATATACTTGAGTTTACTGCGGTGCAAGATTCACTTCCTGTGATTATGAAAGACCAGGAAGGCAACAGATGGGACCTGTTTGGTTATGCTGTTGAAGGACCCCGAAAAGGAGAACGCCTGATCCCCGTTCGTTCTTACTCCGGATACTGGTTTGCCTGGCATGACTTTTATCCCCACCTGGAAGTCTATCAGCAGTAATTATCTCCCGATTAAAATTTTACAATATACCGGTATGCTGATATTGGCTGCCTTTCCTAAAATTGAAACATCAATCTAACTCAACACAATCATTCATGATTCGTATCTGAATTGTACTTCTTTTCGCCGGTATTCTGTTCCCACAAATTGCAATGACTCAAGATCAGATCATCCTGCCGGTAAATCAATACGATGAAAGTTCGGATCCCAAACAGGAGGAAGAGAATCCGCGGTGGGCGCCCATGGAGGTGAAAGCAGATAACCGTACAGAATATTCCAAACGGCAGGACAAGGAGGGCAATACCGTAATTAGGGCAGAGAGCAAAAATGCGGCCTCAGGTTTGATTTACAAGGTAGACATCGATCCATCTGAATACCCGGTTATTGAGTGGCGGTGGCGGGTTGACAACATCGTGGAGGGGGGAGATGTCACCAAGAAAAGCGGGGATGACTATGCCGCGCGAATCTATGTTACCTTTGATTATGACAAAGCCAACCTTGGTTTTACAGACTGGATTAAATACATGTTCATAAAAACGTTTACCTCCTACAATATACCGCTCCGGGCCATCAACTATATCTGGGCTAACGATACCGAGAAAAGCCGGATCGTTCCAAATCCCTTTACGGACTGGGTTCAGATGGTGGTAGTTAGAAATGGCAGTGACAAACGCCGGACATGGATTACTGAAACAAGGAATATTCTGGAAGATTACCGCAAAATATGGGGTGAGGATCCCCCGAGGATATCGGGCGTGGCCATTATGACCGACACTGACAATACTGGCGGAGAAGCGGTAGCTTGGTATGGTGACATAGTATTTAAAAAGGAATAACCGAACATGCAGACTTCTAATGGCAAATATGTGAAACCGAAATCGACAATTTAATTACTGACTAATTTGGCTCATTTGGTAGTTTTTGAAGCAGTGTGTACTAGCAGCACGGAGGTCCCAAATTGTATATAAAAGCATACTACGGAAAAGATAAACGACTGAATCTGATAATTTTTATCTAATAAACTCTTCAAGTTGAAATACGGAATACCATTTAGAAAGAGGAAGGCGTTTCCGGCCTCCCTCTCTGTCATTGTGGATGGTCATGAAGTAATGGTGACTTCAACCTTTTGTTTTACGGCATTTCCTTTGAAAGCATAAAGCAGCGATACAGCAATAATCAATACCTGGAATTCCATTCCTCGTCCTCCATTATTTCCCATATTGCGCGTGGATCATTACTGCAGTAAACAACAGGCCCGAGAGTCGTGTAGCCCAGTCGGGACCAAAACCACCCCAAAGCATAAGCAGGGCTCCTCCTACTTCAACAATACCAAGCGTCAATACCATGATAAACGGCATCCCCATCATCGCCGTAACATCACCTGTCATCGCAATTTTGGGGAAGCCGTGATAAATGAGATTGCCGCCAAAGAAAGCCTGGGAAGCCAGTGTGTGCAATACCCGATAGTTTATTTAATTGATCCATTTCATCCCTTTTGGGTTCGTAATTATTCGAATGTATTTATAAGATGATTTAGGATATAAATGTCTTACTAATTACTATCTTTACTTTGGAGATACACCCGTCGAATCAACTAAATAAGTACCAACTGGTAATGGATTACATAAATACCAGCAAGGATGAGCAAAACACCAGTAACCCGTTCCATATGAGGTAGGATCTTTCGCAGGTACTTCATCAGCAGATCTTTGGCAAACGTGGAAAGCAGAATGGTGGCAATCATCATGCCGCTCAGTCCAACAAAATAGGCCCCGATGTAAGAGGCGCCCTGCCAGGCTGTAGGCGCGGCCAACGCCTGCGTGGCGACCACCAGAAACAGGGGAAACAGGCAACCCAGCGCGCCGATGGCGTATGCGATGCCAAAGACAAAGGCTTCTACCGCTTCTGTTTGCTCGGTGGCGTTGTTCATGTTCAGGGAAAATGAAACATTTTTACCCATAACCATCAGAATGCCGAGCACAATCAAAACGACTCCCATACCAATGGTGATCCACTTCATGTAGTCTTTTAGCACCTGGGCGGCGGCAATGATCATCCCGCCCGCAATGGCATAGACCACCAGGATTCCAAGAATGCTTAGCAGAGCCAGTTTAAGCCCGCGGTACAGCCGCCTGGCTAGTGGGGGATCATCTTGTGAATTCCGCGAGATGAACGCCACGATATAACCGGGGAGCAGTGCAACGGCACAGGGTGCCAGAAAAGCCAGCACCCCCTGCATGAACGAAAAGGAGATAAAATCCATCGGAAATTAGCTCACTATCTGGTCGAACAGTTCGCGGTACTCTTCCTCACTGAGGGCAGTCTTGTTTTTCTGAAATACGATGTTGCCCTCCCGGTTGATGCCTACAGTCGTGGCCTGACTCTCTACGCCAAAATCGACCATGATGTCAGGATGTCCCCAGGTGGTTGGAAAGGTAAACCCTTCCTCTTTAGCCAGCTTGGTCATGACGTCCCGGGTATCGGTCGGATCAATACCTATGGCCACAAAATTCAGTTTGTCTTTATAATCCGGATACACCTTGGAAAGTACCGGCCAGTTTTTGGCGCAAACCGGGCACCATGAAGCGGTGAAATATACGACCATTGGCTTGTTTTCTTCGAGAGATTGTTGCAGGCTTACGGTATTTCCTTCAATCGTGGTGACTTCAAAATTGGGCGCTTCTCTTAATTCTGTTTCACTAGCTGATGATGAGGTCTGTTCGTTGGAATCTGATTTTTTAGAGCTACAAGCCATTGCCAAAAGAGACAATATGACGGAAAAGACTAGAATATTCGTTGATTTATACATTGTTGAATTGAGAGTTAGTGGGTTGTTTAGATTATTGAACAATTTTTCCAAGTTCGGTTACCTGTACTGATAATATGAGAAGCGATTGTCTTACTACTTTTTTTATCTGAGTAATACCGCTGTTGAATAAAGCTTCATTTTTTTAGAACAAACCTGTCAGATTTTGGAAACCTGACAGGTTTAAGAATTATGTGCCTATTAATTGGCTACCGCTTTGGTATGCTTTATTGTGCCAGAGATCGGGGCGCCGTTGGCAATGTTATCGAACATGGGAGAGTTTTTCTCGGCAGCCGCTTTGATCTGCTGTAGCGTCTCCTCATCGGCATCGGTTTCAACTTCTACCTCGTAGTTGATCTCGGGAAATCCAGGACGGACCCCATCATCTATATCGAGGTATCCCCTTAGGTCGTATGGTGCGGACACCTTGATCTTGAGATTTTTATAGTCGATGTCATGAAAGTTGGCATTGGTAACCCAGCCTATAGTTAGGCAGGAGCCCAGTGATGCCAGCAACAATTCCATCGGGTCGATGCCTGTATCACCGCCGCCCAGAGGCTTTGGTTCATCTGTGGTTATTTCAAAGCTGCGGGCCTTGTTGACGGCCACCGCTCCGTCTTTCCAGATGGTAACGGATTCAAATTTACCTTTTCCTTTTTCAGGATCCTTAGAAACGGCTTCCTTGGTTTGGGTGTACGTATCGATATCGAGTGTTTGGCAAGTACCAGACATAGTTATTGTTTTTTTGATTGTGGTTAGAAATAAAAAAGGCCTCACCACAACTCAGTGTGATGAGGCCGTAAGTGAGATTCAGATTTCGTTAGATCTTAATACACATACCCCCATCACATGCTGTGATACAACAGCAGCAACCGTTCAAGGTGATATGTATAACTAAATGCATTGTTGTTTCTTTGTTTTTTCTAATGCTTCAAAAATAGGCTCTAAAAGCATCTAAAACTAACACGCTGCATATCTAAAACCACTCTGGAAGATGCGCTATTATCTATGACGACTGAAGAGAATAAAGTCTTACTAAAATTTTTAAACAAGTTCTGCCGTAACAAATAGGACTCAGCCCAATACAGGATGCACACTTGACTTTCCCGATTGCAGTTCTGGGATACCTCTGTACTCATTTTCTATTTTCAGCATGACTGTGAGAAGCCTTTTTATTAAAAGAGAACAACCCGTCATTAGTTGCTCTCCCAAAATTATTTCAGATATTAATTAAGGTAGATGAACCGCAAACTGTATATCACGACAGGTGTTTGGTCCATGTGTTCCAAGTTCTTCAGGAACCGGAGGCAGGCCGGGATCAAAGATTGGTCCACAGCCAGCGTTAAACGAATGCAGCATCTCACTTACTAATTCGGGGATTTGGAGGCCATGGGAATGAACGATAAAATGTATCTCGGCTTTCTTGGCATCCCTCAATCCAGGAGAAGGCAGACCCAGCCAAGCTGGAAATATAGATCCGCTGTTATCTCCCTTGTTCCTGTGACCAGCGAAAGTGGCTTTACCCGAACCACCTATGACTCTGCCCGCAGAGTAAACCACATCCACATTGGCATCAAGATTGGCCAGGTCGTCATTACCACAATCATCCGTACAGTTTTCTGGATTATTGAATATGACCATCCAAAGGGTAACGACCGTTCCGGGTTCCAGCTCAGTCGTTTCCAGGGTAAATGACACACCGTTCGATGTACGAACCAACCTTGATGAACCTACCTCATTCATCCCTTCAAACGTATATACATTCGAAATAGAATGAGTAGCGGCATTATGCATTTCCGTTGCCAGAGGCTGCAAATTCTCAGTTCCAGGCTTTGGTGCAATGGGTGCTTCGGATTCACAACTCAATAACACCCCTATCACTGAACTACCTTCATACACTAATAAAATTCGCGTATCCAAAGAATTATTCACTTGCAAAAGCTTTTGGTATATTTCGAACCTTTATAGCACGTTATAACAGACAGGCAAACACAATCCCTTTATGATGGACATAGATTTTGGAATTCTCTTCGATATGGATGGCGTGATTGTTCACAGCAATCCCGCCCATAAGAAGGCAATCAATATTTTCTGCGAAAATCACAAAATTGAAATTTCTGACGATTACCTGAGAAACAATATTTACGGGCGGGCTAACAAGGAATGGATTCCCAAAATTTTCGGAGATATCTCCGAAGAGCGAATGCAGGAACTGGCTGATGACAAAGAGCAGATTTTCCGTGATATTTTTGACCCGGAGAAGATGCAGGTGCCGGGTATTATCGATTTCCTGGACCATCTTAAAGAAGAGAAAATAAAAATGGTGGTGGCTACTTCAGCACCGGGAGCCAATGCAGACTTCATTCTCAACAAACTTGGAATCTACGAGTATTTTGATGCTGTTCTCGACTCCTCTCACGTCACCAACAGCAAGCCGCATCCCGAGCCGTACCACAACGCGGCCAAGTCCATTGGACTGACCCCTCCGCAGTGTGTTGTCATTGAAGATTCCGTCTCTGGCGTACAATCCGGGCTGGCAGCAGGAGCCATCGTTGTGGGTGTGGCAACCACACATACTCCGGAGGAACTGAGCGACTGTCACCTGGTCATCGAAGATTTTGAGGATTTTACCCTTGACCATTTAATTGGCTTGATGGAACTGGCAGAGAATTAAAAAAATGAGTTCTGCTTAAGAATTACTCAAAATAATAACTGTCATCGTTCACCCATTGGAACCGGGATGGCAGGATTAATGGATTTTCGGGTTCTCAAGTTCACTTCTTGTACAAACATTACATCCTGTTCATCCTCTAATCCTGTAAATCCCGGTTCCAAGTGCACCCTCAATCTTTTTGCTCACCGCCGCTGCTATTGATGCTCCTTAATCTACTATTGCACCCTACAAGCACATGTGTTATAAGCTCTCCTCTCGAGGGATTCAGTGACCCTTCGGGAGCAATCTCAATGACAGTTTCCGACTTTAAAAGGGTTAGGGCAGGGAGAAGTCGGGTATACCTGCTTTATTTTATGTGACTCTTCAATAGCTCTTCCTTAACCATTCAGCCTGTATCTTTGGTGCCATTCCGGTAACAATACTTAATTATATAAAAAATGGCTGCAGATAATGAAACCTGCAGCCATTTTATTTTAAAGCTTTTTTAAAAGCGAGAGTTAAGTTTTTAGTAACCCGGATTTTGAGACAAGTTGGGATTTAGGTCACGTTCACCTGACGGTATGGGCCACAAGTAATCCCGCGGTGCTTCGAACGAACGTGTATGTTGCCCTGGCACAGGGTCGAAGCCTCCATTTCCGTCGGAGATGTCAATACCATGCACATTGCCGTTCAACACATCTTCTGCTGTCTTCCATCGGCGTATATCAGCAAGATGCAGACCCTCCCAGGCCAGCTCGATGACCCGTTCATTGCGGATAAAGTCGATAGCCTCCTGCTGGTTCATCGAAGTTACGTCTTGAGGCATCGGCAGGTTCACACGGTCACGGATCTCTTGAATCGCGTCGTTAGCGGACTGATCCAGTTCACCCAGTTCAGCCTTCGCCTCCGCATACATCAGCAGAACGTCGGCATACCGCATCTTTATAATATTGAGACCGCTGTTACTCGGGGAGGACTCATCCTGCGGATCCACATACTTCATAGCGACATAGCCCGTATATGTGTTATTGTAATCAGATATCAGAATCCGGTCAATACTCTGGCTGCAGTAGCCATTTGGTGCTGGCGATCCCTCACCACTACAAGGTGGATACGAGTTATAGGTGACGCCGTTGAATTCTTGGCCCGGGAACAGGACGGTACCGTAAAATCTCGGGTCACGGTCTGCGTACATACCCATCGTCTGGACGTTAGGGTTCCCGTCGCCATCATAAGTAATTTCCGGCGGTGTTGGATCATACATTGGAGACTCATCAATGGGCTGTCCATCTTCCATGGGGAATCGATCCACAAGCTCGCGGGTCGGTTCTACATCCACATTACTACCCATAGATTTTGGAGCAAATCCCAACCAGGCCCACCAGCCATTCTGACCGGCAACTTTCTGGTAGTCGAAGATGATCTCCTGGCTTTGCTCACCGGCATAAGTAAAAAGCTGACGGAAGTCGGGATGCAGTTCGTACTCACCGCTGTTCATAATGGCTTCAGCCATGTCTCTGGCAGTGCCGTACAGTGTACTTGCCCGAGACGCATTACCCTCGTGGTGTTCCTGCCAGCCAGCCTCGTACAAGGCAGTGCGCGCATGATAAGCCATGGCAGCACCGCTGGTGGCACGTCCATACTCTGAAGAGGCCAGACCAGAACGGGGCCGCAGAAGATTTGCCGCTTCTGTCAAGTCCGACGTAATCCGATCATAGACTTCTTCGCGAGAAGAACGGCTAACGCTGCGTGCCTCCTCCACAGTGGGTACGCTTGTGAACAGGGGAACCTCACCAAACATCCACAGCAACTCGTGGTAAAAGTAGCCACGCAAAAACAGAGCCTCACCACGGATACGATCCGCCGCTTCGCCCGAAAGCACGTCGCCTCCTACTTCATCGAGCTGTGCCAAAATCTCGTTTGCACGGCTGATTCCGGTAAAACTCCGGGACCATATGCCTGCCGACCAGCCAGAAAGGGCATTGGCACGTCCCATGACATACTCATGCTGACGCATCCAGTCGGCGTGTGAGTAGCCAATATCAGTAGTCCCGTCAAAGTACATCGGGTTTAGGTCAACGCCCACCATCCGTTCATAGGCACCGTTGAGCGCTGTGTTGAAGTCACGCTCATTAGACCAAAAGGTTGCTGACGAAACCCTGTCCTGAGGTACAGTAGTCAACAAGTCATCATTACAACCTGTGATCCCAAGAGCGATACATAGAATCAGTATGCCTGAAAACAATACATTCGGTGTCTTGGTCATTTTCTTAGTCATAATCTTAGTTTTTTTATAAATCATTCTCTTGGTCATTTTAGAAGCTGATGTTAGCACCCAGGCTAAGTACCCTCGTCTGAGGATAATAGTCACCAACCGTCCATGGATACTCTGGATCAAGACCGATGCCCAGATTATTCTTCATCCACAGGTTTTTGCCTGTTGCATACAGCCGTACTCGCTGAATGCCGATGCTACTGGTAATGTCCGTCGGCACTGTATAGCCAACCTGTACATTACGCAGCTTCACGAAACTTCCGTCCAGTATCCACCAAGAGTTCGTCGTATAATAATTTCGGTTGTCGTTGGAATAGTAAGCCGGATGACGGGCATCCTGGTTGTCCGGCGTCCAGTAGTCTTTGTGCCACTGTGAGGTATAATTTTCCCACACAGGACCCTGTGCGAACCCGAGGCCCAGGTACTGGTCGCGCTTGCCTATACCCTGCAGGAATGCACTGAAATCAAAGTTTTTCCAACCGACGTTGATGTTAATACCGTAGATGTAGCGCGGGCTTGGATCACCTATCACTTTGCGATCTGCTTCATTGATAACACCGTCACTGTTCTGGTCCTTATAAATAATATCGCCCAGCCGCGCCGGATCTCCGGGGACATCCGCATGGTTGTCAATCTGCTCGTACGAACTGTACAACCCCTCAGCCTCCAGGCCATACCACGCATTAATGGGCGAACCTTCCTGGATCACTCGTCCTCCAAGGTTACCGCCCTCGATGTAAGGTCCGGTATCAACCAAGTCAACAACCTCGTTCTTGTTATCGGAAAGATTGACATCAATACCATAGCTCACTTCGCCGATATTATCCTGCCACCCAACAGAAACCTCCCAGCCTCTGTTTTCAACGATCCCCGCGTTTTGGAAGGGGGCATTAAGACCGACCATGTTGGGTATTGATAGCGGCAGGAGGATATCCTCGGTGCGCCGTTGGTAAATGTCGCCCGTAACGCTCAGGCGGTCTTCCAGGAATGAAGCATCGAATCCCACATTGGTAACCGTAGTCGTTTCCCACGAAAGCTCCTCGTTGATCAGATCCGTGGCAGCACCGCCCACTGAGTTTACACTACTGGCGTTGCCCATGTGATAAGGGATACCCAGGTCGATGGATGAGTAGTACGAGTACAGCGGCACGTCTTGGTTACCAAGCTGTCCCCAGGATCCACGAAACTTCAGCTCATCAACCCATTCAACATTGAAGAAGGACTCCTCGGCGACCCGCCAGCCGAGCGAGAAAGACGGGAAGAACCCATATCGGTGTCCTTCAGCAAACCGGCTTGAACCATCGTAGCGAGCGTTAAATTCAAATAGATAACGACCCATAAATTCGTAATTGAGCCGACCGAACGCCGATCGAAGTGCCCAGCTGTTTGCAAAACCACGGGTCCCGTCATTCGTTTCGTTACCCAGATCCAGCTGGCGAAGGTCGTTATTGTAGAACTGGTCTCGCCACGCCCGGAACTCTTCAAAGTTGGACTCAGTCTGTTCGTATCCAACCACACCGGAAACCTCATGGTTTTCACCAAATGTATGGCCGTAGTCAATCAGGGCACGGAGAGTGGTCTGCCTGTCTGTGTAAGACCGGTTCTCACCCCGGCTGGGACCCCAGTAATACCCATTATACTCGGGAATGAGGTTGGGTTCGGTCACAAACCGCTCCCAGTCCATGCTGCCATAGTCAAAGGATGCGAGCGTCTGTAATTCTGCCCATGGAGTTATTTGGTAGTTCAGGCGACCGGTCATGGTGCCTTCCCATCGGGTATCCTGTCGGTTACCGCTGACCTCCGCGGAAGCAAGCGCACTGCGGCCAAACAGGTTCAGACCGTAGCTACCATCGGAATAGCGTGTTCTAATTGTGGGCGGGGTATCGTGAATAATGTAGAAGTTCGCGGCCCAATCTTCAGCCGGAATAATATTCCAGCTGCGATTAGCTGAAACGTCCAGGCCACCAGAAATGTCATCAGTCAGCTGGAAGTCAGTATTGAGGCGTACACCATAACGGTCATGTCCCGTGTTCGCCATCAGTCCCTCTTCTTCCATGTAATTGAGCGAGAGGTTGTAACGAGCATTAACATTTCCTCCAGATACACTCAGGTTATGGTCCTGGATGGGTGCCCGGTTGAAAATTTCGTTCACCAATTCGTTGTCAGGGTACTCGTCCGGTTGATCTCCCGCGATTGTGTTCTGGATGTATTCCTCCGTATAACGGGGAGCGTAGTTCGGATTTGATCGGCACTCTGCTTCGGTTTGATTACCCTCTCGACCGTCGAGGCACGATTGCAGGAGGTTTGACCGGGCTACGTTAGCGAGTCGCATATGCGTTTCCGTATCTACTCGATCCGGCCAGGATGTGATGTCCTGCGTGCCATAGTATCCGTTATATGTAATTTGCAGATCACCGGCATTTCCTCGCTTGGTGGTAACTAAAATCACACCGTTCGCTGCCCGTGACCCGTAGATGGCTGCAGAAGCGGCATCTTTCAGCACCGAAATGCTCTCTACATCTTCCATATCTACATTGGAGAGATTTCCCTCGATACCGTCGATCAGTACCAATGGGCGGGAAGCTGAAGCACTTCCAGTATCACCGCCACGACCCAACGATCCCTGACCGCGTACCAGCACATCTAACACGTTGTTCCCGGGCATGTCGCCTCCATCAAGAATCTGCATTCCCGGCGCCATACCTTGCAGTGCGTGTGTAACAGTGGGAACCGGAATTTCGGCCATCTCATTGGTTGAAACGGATGAAACCGATCCCGTCAGGCTTTCTCTTTTTTGCCGGCCGTAACCAACAACTACGAGCTCCTCACCAGCAATGGCACTGGTCTGCATCTCAACGCTAATATCTGTTCGGCCCTGAATGGGAACTTCCGTAGTTTCGTAGCCAATAAAAGAGAACACCAGCGTATCCTGTAATGATGGTACTGTCAGCGTATAAGAACCCTCCGCATTGGTAGAGGTCCCTGTAGTGGTTCCTTTAACAACAATATTAACCCCGGGAAGCGATTCACCGGTAACGCCATCACTGACTGTACCCGTTACACTTTCCATCTGGACAGCTTTCTTTAACTTCCTTTGCTCATAAAACGGGACTTTTTTTATAGCATACTGCTGTTCCGACTCCCGCGAGTATGTTAGCCCATTCCTGTTCAGAGCCTGGCTCAACATCTGACCCAAACTATCGGCCTGCAACAAAGAAGCTCTCACATATTTCCCTTTAAGTATATTTGAATCGTACAGGAAAGACACGTTATAGCTTTCCTGGATCTGGTTCAGGGCTGCTTCAAGCGATAACATTTTTGTACTGCTGACAAAAAAAGTGTTGCCACTTAGCTGCCTGGAAGTGTATAGTTCCTGGGAGGCATCCTGGGCAATGGCCCTTGAGACCATTGACATGCTTCCCAGCAAAATGGCACACAGGAATCCTATTGCCACCCTACTAAACTTTGTATCATTATGAATTTTCATGATATCCCTTATTTCGGTTATAATTATGCTTGTGTTTATGCCTACTTATCTCAATCCCTATTTTCTTTCCCTATGTATACTATTTCCCCATCTATCTCGACAGGCGTTGATAGCGTTTGAGACAATGTTGACAGAATTACATTCATCTTGGAATTTTCGATCGTACCGGATAGTGTCCGCTGTTTAAGCGCCGGATCCTTAATTTTTATTGTAACACCAAAAGTGTATTCAATCCTTTTAAGAACCTCCGGCAGGGGCGTGTGATCAAAGACCAAATCCTCGGTTTTCCAAGAGGTGTAAACAGCTGTATTCACCCACTTCACCAGGAGTGTATCACTTGTATTGTCAAACTCAGCCATATGATTTGGCTTCAGGATTAACTGTCTCCGCTTCTGTTGTTCCGCCTGGTAGGAGGTCACCTCTACCCTACCCTTCTCCAATACCACCTGCGTTTTTTCGTCTCTTGTCGAAACCGAAAACTCTGTCCCCAAAACCCGGACTGAACCATCCTCTGTTACAACTCTGAATGGAAATTGGTTTTGACTGGTTCTTTCAGAAACACTGAAAAATGCCTCCCCTCTCAGGTTTATTGTGATATCGGTAGGATTTGCCGAACTGACGCTGTATACCAATTCGGAATTGGAGTTAAGGTTAATCAGCGAACCGTCCCCCAGTTGTATCGTCTTTTGTTCCCCATAATCGGTGAGCACTCTGCGGTTGGTAACTACATTTTCTGATTGTGAGCCACTGTTATCCTCCGAGTACCCAAGGTAGACGGACAAACCGGCAGTAAGAATTATCAGAAAACCAGCCGCCATTCTATATATCCATTTGAGATCAACCATTTGCCCACTACTTTCCTTGGGTGCTTTATGGTTGACTATCTTTCCCTCCGGGTTTAACCTTTTATTAAACCGGCTCCACGCCTTGTCAGTGTTGGGACTAGTGTTGGGATCCAAGGTAAACCCTGCCATCTCTTTCATGGCATTTCGGGCCAGAACACGGTTTTCGTCTGTCTCCGTCACCCAATGATCCCAATATTCTTTTTGACTTCTAGAAGCCTCACCCCGAACCCATTTTCGGAATGAATCAAGCTCCAATAATTCTTCGATAGTATATCCCTGACTGTTCACTATCCCTATTATTTTTCATTGTATTTAGGTATTTCTATCTAAATAGATGGATGGGAAACTAATTTGTACTAGAAAAAAATCTGTTTTTTTCAGATCTACTAAAAGGATAGCCTGAGATGCGTTAAACACACTTTTTTACAGGTAGAAAATTAAACGAAAGGATACTCCCTTATCCCTGAGTACTATTTAAATCATCTAAATTGCTGCACACAGAGAGTAATTACAGGTTAGATGACAAATGCCAATAACTGAAAAAGAAAACAGGTCAATTGCGCGGAAAGTAGCGTGCTGATCATTTTTTCGGAAGGCTTGTTTATCACTTCATCCAGCACTTTAAGAGACTCGTAGACATAGTTACGAATGGTCTGATAATTCAGGGATGTTATTGTCTCAATTTCTTCATAGGTCATCCCTTCATAATATCGCAGATAAACAATCTCTCGCTGACGGGGCGTCAACTCATCCATTGCCTTTTTTAATGCCTTTCGTTTAGCTTGGTCTCTTTCTCTTTGAATGATGATCTCCTCAACAGCAAACTGCATCCTGCTGGTCTGCTCCCCCAGTTCTGCATAGATCTCTGACTTTCGTGAATCCCTGTTATTTTGGTTGATAAGTCTTCTTCGCAGGGCGGTCCAAAGGTAGGTTTTTACACCGTTAACGTATCCCAGGTTATCTCTTCTCTTCCACACCCTCAAAAACAGCTCCTGGATATGATCTTCCGCGATAACTTCACTACCGCAAAACTTCACTCCATAACGAAACAGATCATCATAGTAACGCCGGAATAACGCTTCGAGAGCATTGCGATTCCCTTCTTTTAGCTGATTCCACAATTCAGTGTCAGTCATAGAACATCCCCACTTCGGCTTTCATCTTTCCCTAGATAATCCCAAGCCCTTCTTTTGTGATTTATCGTAAATTCCCTTCCCTATTTTTTAACAAACGCGTAAGCTGACAGCTTCTCGCGGTGAAAGGCATGTATTAAGTGTAAATATTACGTTTAACACGTAGTCAATTTATCAATTTTCTGATTAATATCAAGAAGAATGACCAACAGCGGTAAATATTTTGGACGTCACAAAGTGAGTAGACCTTCATCTTTGAAAATTTTCTTTAGCACTTGATACTTTCGCAATATTTGGGTAATTCGAATAGGTGTAAAATAAACACTTAGTAATTTGTTAGGGAACCAACGGACAGGATGCGCAAAGCATCTCTATGTCTTCTATCTATTTTTATTAAAAAAAGCGGGTTAACCATGATAAATAATCGGGATTATGTATCCACCGGATCTGTAAAGAAAACTTTTTTAGCCTACTGTTTTGTTGGACTGATATTAATTGCTACAGGGGGTGATGCAGAGGCACAAAACAAAAAAATTTCTGTTCATGACCCCGTCATGATCAAGCAGGATCAAACTTATTACCTGTTTGAGACAGGGAGAGGCATCTCCGTTTGGTCATCCACTGACATGCAGAACTGGACGGAACAAGAACAGATTTTTGATTCTGCTCCCGAATGGACCTACGAGGTAAATCCAGAATTTCGGAATCACATGTGGGCTCCGGATATCACCCATCACGATGGCACGTACTACTTGTATTACTCGGTCTCTTCTTTTGGTAGAAATGCTTCGGCCATCGGGGTTGCCACCAACACAACACTTCATCCTGATGACCCCGATTTTGAGTGGGTGGATCACGGTCCGGTAGTGGAATCGGTGCCGGGGCGGGATTTGTGGAACGCCATCGATCCCAATCTCACCATAGATGATGAGGGCACACCGTGGCTGACATTTGGTTCCTACTGGCTGGGGATGAAGCTGGTAAAACTGCAGGACAACCTAACGCACGTCGCTGTCGATACAGCGGCAGAATGGCATACCATAGCAGCCCGACACCGCTACTGGAAGCTTGATGAGCGGGATGCCGGAGACACGGAGAATGGCGACATCGAAGCCCCGTTTATCTTCAAAAAGAATGGATATTATTACCTCTTCTCGTCCTGGGATCGCTGCTGTGCCAATGAAAAAAGTACCTACAAAGTGGTCGTAGGCCGATCAAAAGATATTACTGGCCCCTACCTGGATCGCGCCGGCAAGGATATGCGGCACGGCGGGGGCACCCTGGTTATCAGGGGCAATGAGGACTGGGCCGGTATCGGACACAACTCGGCCTACACCTTCGATGGCACCGATTACCTGGTGGCCCATGGATATGACCTGTCCGATGAGGGTCGATCCAAGCTGATCATGCTGGAAATTGAATGGGATGAAGGAGACTGGCCCCAGGTATCCCTCGACTGATTCCAACACCAAAAACAGAACTTATTTATATCTACCACTATGAATTCAAGAAACAGTTCAGTATTCGTGTTAACAGTAGTTTTAATGTCAATCCTTTTGCTGGGTGAAGGTATTGTTAAAGCCCAGCCCCGAGATGCAACGGTCCACGACCCGGTGATGATCAAACAGGATGACACCTATTATCTTTTCCACACCGGCCAGGGCATTTCGGTAAAATCATCTACCGACTTGAACAACTGGACGGAAGAGGACCAGGTATTTGAATCGACTCCTGAATGGGTGTTCAAGATACTGCCGGATTTCGGAAATCATATCTGGGCCCCGGACATCGCCTATCACGACGGCAAATACTACCTATACTACTCGGTCTCGGCTTTTGGGAGGAACAATTCTGCCATCGGCGTAGCCACCAATACAACGCTCCATCCCGATGATCCCGACTTTGAGTGGGTGGATCACGGGCCGGTAGTGCAATCGGTGCCCGGTCGCGATATGTGGAACGCCATCGATCCCAACCTGGCCTTCGATGATGACGGTACCCCCTGGATGACCTTTGGATCGTTCTGGATGGGACTTAAAATTGTAAAGCTCAAAGATAACCTTACTGAAGTGGTTACTGATACGGCCGAAGAATGGCACACGGTGGCTGCCCGTCACCGCTACTGGAAACTAGATGAGCGGGATGCAGGAGACTCTGCCAACCCGGAGCTGGATTACGAGGAGCTCTATCCCGACGATATCCTGGAGATGAATCGCAATATGGAGAATGGCGCCACCGAAGCTCCTTTCATCTTTAAGAAAGATGGATATTACTACCTCTTCATATCTTGGGATCGCTGCTGCCGGGGTGTGGAAAGCACCTACAAAATTATGGTGGGGCGATCGAAAGATATTACTGGCCCTTATCTCGACCGTTCGAATAAAAAGCTTATCCACGGCGGAGGTACACTCGTGGCCAAAGACAATGATGAATGGGCTGCGGTAGGTCATCCAGCCGCTTACACCTTTGAGGGCACCGATTACTTGGTATTTCATGGATATGATATTTCGGAAGACGGGCGCCCAAAACTCTGGATTTCAGAGATCACCTGGGATGAAGAGGACTGGCCCCAAATATCTTTGGAAGGAAACTAATATAGTGCTCTGTCAACCCTTAAAATTCAGGTATGTTGGAACACGGATGATACTGGTTCTGCGGATTACCGAGGAATATTTAAGGAAAGGTCAAATGTCGAAAGTCCAAAGTTGTAAAGGTCAAAGCTCCATCTATCAGTCATAATGCAAATTTTTGTTTGATAGTGAAGGCAGTGACAATTTACTGCGCTTGTGCTACGACCTGCAGGGATTCTCTGTACTCGAGGTACATTGGATTCCAAATTACCGGATCAGGACGGAAGAAGAAGCTACTAGCCTTAAACACAAATGATGTCCTCTACCTAGACCAATTGCCCTTGTCGTAGAAAGATCTCTCATTCTATTCGAGATGACGGTTCAGGGGGAGGGCCATAATGTTTAAAGGACGGTCAGCAATCACCAACCAAGCCCCTACCCGCTAACGTCATTTTGACCGTCAGGGCTGTGTCCGCCTACCGGCGGAAGAAATCTTTCCTGAAAAGAGCTCGGTTTTGAATTGAATCATAAAATGGGACACTGCCTGAATATGCTTTTGGGAGCACCAGTATGAAAGGCGCGTAACTGGAGATAGCGCTATACTTAAGATTAGCGGCGCTGTTTCCACCCTTGCCCTTCTCCGAGGAAGATCTCTCATTCCGCACGCTCCATTCGAGATGACTGTTCTGGGGTGGGGCTATTATATTAGAAGGCGGGCAGCCATCAACAACCAAGCCCCTTCCCGTTGTCGTCATTTCGAGCGTAAGGGAGAAATCTTTCCTGAGAAGGTCTCGGTTTTGAATTGGATCATGAAATGTGACGCTACCTGATATCCTTTTGGGAAGCACTTACGAGAAAGGCACATAACTTGGGATAGAGCTTTATATCAGCTTAACGGCCTGTTCCGTCCTTACCCTTGTTCAAGGAAGATCTCTCCCTCCGCAAGCTTCGCTCGAGATGACTGTTTAATGGAGGGCATTTATATAAGAAAGCGGGCTGTCGGGATTGTTTCAAGACAAAAGGGACACCCCTTCCCGTTCATTTAGCAATTCTAATATGCCTGCTACCTTAACGTGATTAATATTACTTCTGCCTCCTATCCAGATAGTTATCTGCTTTAGATCCAGATTACTATCTGAATTCAATTAAGACTACGATGAAAATACAAACCTCCTCCAAGAGCAGCAGAGTTCATTCAATAATTACTCTACCCTCTTCCCCCAGACAGACCGGCCGGAAGTGGTAAGGCCCGCATAGGTAATAGTGGTGCGTCTTGGGGAAGCCTCCCAATTCCACGCAGTATCAATTATGAGTTCTGTATCATTTACGGTCAGCGTTTGGGAGTCCTTATCATAAGACCACGTGCCACTCAAGCGCCCTCCCAGCGTATGATCCTCATTAAACTTCACGGTATATGGAGTTTGTATGGTTTGATATTGGTAGTTCAGGGTAACTTCTTCCCAGGTACCCACAATATCCTCTTCATTTATCTCAATGTCGGGAACCGCGGCATAGCGTTCCGGTACCACCACCGGCCAGCCACTTTCTGTCCAATAAATTTCTCGCACTTGTCCCATCATAATAGCGTTTGAGGCGTTGATGCCCCCCACATCTCGTGGTAAACGACCCTGCGATGAATAGAACCATTTTCCAGTCTCCGGGTCCTGGAAAATTGAGCAGTGCGAAATGCCCACCCAACCGTAATGCCCGCTAAATTTATATGGATGAGTTACGATAGGCCAAGCCTCTGCCCCTTCGGTTACATTTCCGCCGTCAATACCGTGATAGGGTCCAGTAATATTCCTGGATCGGGCTACCCGCGTGTTATAGGCTACCGACAACTCATCATAGGCTAAAAAAAGGTAATAATACCCAGTTTCCTCGTTATAAATAATTTCTGGAGCCTCAAGGCCTTGCCACCTGTTGGAATTGACATCCCCACGCCCGGCGATTCGTATCCCGTAGTCCTCCAGGTTATCGAGTTCAGAAGGCTTACCGGTTGCAGGATCAATCTGAACGGCAGCGATGCCCGAATGCCAGGAACCGTAAACCAGCCAGTGCTCTCCCTCCGGGGTAACTACATAGGACGGATCGATCGCATTGTATTTAAAATAAGCACTCCAGTCTGAGCCTCCATCCCGATGGTAGGATTCCTCACCATCTGCCACAGAGTGGATCACCATTCCCTTGTCTTCCCAACTGTTGGCGGAAAGGTCGGTAGACTCGGCAAGCCCGATAAACGCGCGTTCTGTCCAG
Organism: Aliifodinibius sp. S!AR15-10; assembly: GCF_031569985.1. NCBI lineage: Bacteria > Pseudomonadati > Balneolota > Balneolia > Balneolales > Balneolaceae > Fodinibius > Aliifodinibius sp. S!AR15-10. Next base: position 38,880 of record NZ_JAMQKA010000031.1, read on the forward strand.
TATTCGGTATTATCAGATCCAATGATCGGGTTCGTTATCACCACGCTGTAATATAGTCTGTATATATCATTTACTTTTGTTATATGTGGTGCCCAAAAGCCATAATTTGGATCTTCGATTGGCGAAAGCGGTGGATCCATTTCTGCCCTGATACTGTTTAACGAATCCTTTACCCAAGGCTGGACACTTTGAAATGCTGCACCCAAATACTCCCAGTTCACCAGATCTTTCGAACGTCGGTATGGATAATTACCATGCCCTTGATGCGCATTTCCATAGGAGGCATTGGTTTGGTACATGTAATAGTAATCGCCGTCCTTTACAACTGTTGGATCATGGACATTCGCCAGATTCCACTGTGAACGATCTGTCCATGAAGCGATCGGAGTATAATCATCAGAATATGTAGGTCCCTCGAAATCCTCGATGATGCCCTTGTATTCCTCTTCCTGTTTTTCCTCTTCATCGTCGCTATCTACACCAGTGCTATTGTCTCCGCAGCCAGTCAAAAGACCGAGAATGAATAAAGTGATGAATGTAGATTTTAATAACTTCATGGTTGCTGATTGAAAATTTACATTTTAGAACTGAAACAGGTTTATGCCGTGTGGTTAACACTTTATCCCATAGCCACCTGTTTCCCCTGGATAACTTTAACAAGCGGGAGCACTAAGGCTACATTTTCGGCTTATAAAAACCACCTTGCATGCAAGCCGATCATTAAACGATTGCCAACTTGCACCAAGGTGGTGTAGGGAGAAGATCCATTCAAGAACTCCATTTTCCTCAATTACCACGTAAGCTTAAGGAAAGAAACGCCCTGGCGGGGTAGTTCAAATGAAACCGTAGCATTTCCACCCGAAGTCTTTATCCATTCTGGAGAAGTTAGCAGGTCAAGCTGACCAGAATCTTCCAGTTTTTTGTACTGTTCGCGCGTCACCTGTTGTGGTGCCCCCATCTCACGCCATACGGTGTAGGAGTTGCTATGATCTCTGTCTACGCGGTAATGGTGAAGCAGTACCTGTGGCGCATCGATGTTGCTCAATTCTATCTGCACAGGAGCATCCGGGGCAGGCAGATCGTCATCATGATAATTCCATACCATGATGTACATCGCGTTGCCTGTTCTACTGGCCAGTGCATTGATATCGGACTGCTTTCCGCGCACGCCCTGCTCAATTACTTCATGTGCCGTGATTGGGTCGTCCTGGCCAACTGCCAGCCGATCTCCCTGCATCATGCCGAACATGCGAAATATATTAAGCACCGGCTTGTCCACTCCATTTGTAGACATAGAACGGAACCCGTCGAACCAAGGCTTATTCTCAAACTGGAATGACCAGCTCAACGCCCCTTCAAAGTTGATTCCATATTGATCTGCCAACTCATACATTTTGGCAAAAGAAGAAGCGGTATAGCTGGCATACATTACCCCGTTTCGGTAGCCATTGCCACGATAGCCTGATGCAAAGGAACAGGCAGCGCATCCTTCCGGGTCGGCTTCTCCAATTATGATCGGCAAGTCTGGAAATTCAGAGTTAGCCACAATTTCAAAACCCTTGCTCACATCCTGCAGCTGGACGCCCATATCCATCCTAACGTGGCCATCGACTTCATCAGGGGAACCCTTGGCGTGATAAGATATAAAATCGATGGGCGCCCCGGTTTCCCCGGTGGCATAATTTGTACCGTTGGCACAGTGTTCCAGGAAGTCGCGGAGCCATCCTGCGGCCTGGTCCCATCGAGGTCCGGTGGTGGTGGGACCTCCAACTCGGGCGGAGGGAAGAGCACGTTTTATCGCATCGACGGTATAATCGTAAAGTTTAAAATATTCCTCCTTGGTTCCCTGCCAGTAGCCGATGTTCGGTTCGTTCCAGGGCTCCCACCACCAGGTTGAAACCTCTTCCGCACCGTAACGCTCCACGCTGTGACGAACCCACTGGTAGACCAACTCAGCCCACTTCTCGTAATCTTTTGGCGGTTGTGACCATCCGGTATAGATATCTTCATAGGCATCGCCCGGCGACCAGTAGTGCCGGTATGGTTCCGGCTCAGATGACAACGCCTTGGGCATAAATCCCACTTCCACCAACGGTTTCATACCCCGTTCAATATAGGTATCCATGATGCGGTCCATAACCTCCCAGTTGTAGACCGGATTGCCCTCCTCATCTTCAGTGTATACGTCTGTGGAGCCCCATTTGAGAGCAGCTCGCGGTCCCTCGTCTGTATTCAGCAAGTTGTGGGCACGGACATAGACTGGTACCGGGCTTAGCTCCGCAATTTCTGTCAGCAGCTTTTTGCCGTTGGGCATGTAGGTGTAGTTTGGCTCATCATATCCCCAGTAGGCCCACATCGGGTACATCTCCCCGATGGTGTTTTTGGCATCAATGGCCAGTGAGGTGGTATCCTGCTGAGCGGTAGCCCGGAGTGTCATTCCCAGTAATATCAGCAGACATATTGTTGCCGTTAAAAGAGAGCTTATTTTATTCATCATATCCCCATTTATTTATTGTTGGAAAGGCTTTAATGCCCTGTCGGATCATAGGATGTTCATTTTTACAAATGAAGAATATCCACCCACAACCAAGAAATAGATTCAACATGTTTTATCATAAAACCCAGTATTAGTATCCCTTTTGTTCCGACAAAACGGATCCAAAAACGGCCGGCTGGGATTCATTCGTCTGGCGGCACTCCGCTTCGGCTAAAAGAAATCTAGATATTTACACTTTCAGGCTCATCTTTTATTATGAGCTTTTCAGCATTTCCTGATTCTACTGCAATTCTGACACAGGATTTCTTTCTAAACGCCGCCGCTACGTTTGCCCGGGTCGACTCATGAATCGCTAGGCCGGAAAAACAAAATCATTAAATTTGATCTCCTGAACCCCGCGGATCCCAAACAGCAATGATTTCTTTACGCTTCAGCTTCACTCACTTTCCAGCGAAATTACATTTGGGCGGAAGACAGACAATGTTAAATGATGAATTATGTATGTTGTATTCCATGCACCAACATTCAACATGCAACCTTTAACTTTCAAACTTTTACGTTGAACCTTCCGACCTTAGATCTTCTGACTTTCGACTAACTATCAACACCCAAACAATTCAACATTTCAACGTCTCAACACTTCAACAACAAAAGACTTACGACCTCACTACCTGATCCCCTTATAGTTTCCGTAATACACTTCATTTGATCTCAGCTGCTGTTTGAAATCATGGATCTCGGTGTCTTCATCAATAACCACACACTCAACACCCAGCATCTCGGAAAAATCCCGAATATGGTCTACTTGCAAACTCTGGCTGTATGAAGTATGATGCGCGCCACCGGCCAGTATCCATGCCTTGGCCGCAGTTTTAAGTCCCGGTTGGGGATCCCATAACACGCGCGCCACCGGCAGGTTGGGCAGATCAGGAGTTTCTACCGCTTCAACCTTGTTCACCAACAGGCGGTACCGATTCCCCAGGTCGACCAGGGAAACGTTCAGCGCATCACCGGCCGGGGCGTTGAATACCAGTCGCGCCGGGTCTGATTTATCACCAATTGAGAGCGGATGTACCTCCAGTGAGGGCGTTCCATCTGTTATTGAGGGACATATCTCCAGCATGTGAGCCCCAAGCACCTGCATCTGGTCGGGATTGAAATGATAGGTGTAGTCCTCCATGAACGAGGTCCCACCCTCTAATCCATCGGCCATCACCTTGGTGGTACGAACCAAGGCTGCGGTCTTCCAGTCACCCTCGGCACCAAAACCATAGCCCTGTTCCATAAGTCGTTGAACACCCAGACCGGGCAGTTGCTCGAGGCCGTGCAGGTCTTCAAATGTGGTGGTAAAAGCGCTGAATCCCCCCTCTTCCAGAAAAGCTTTGATTCCCAGTTCAATCCGTGCCGCTTCCTTTACAGCGTTATTGAAATGGTCATCTGATAGGTCATCAGAAGCTATTTTATACTGCTCTTGATACTCATCAACCAGGTTTTCCAGATCACTGTCAGCAACACTGTTTACATATTCAACCAGGTCGCCGACCCCGTAGCCCCTGACATCCATACCCAGCTGTACCTGCGCAGTCACTTTGTCGCCTTCGGTCACGGCCACATTCCGCATATTATCGCCAAAGCGTGCCAACTTCATGTTTGCAAGCTCATCTTTACCAATAGCGGCCCGGGTCCAGGTTTCCAATTCTTCGATAACTTCGGGATCCTGCCAGTGACCTACAATCACCTTCCGGTCGATTCCCATTAAGGTATTGATAAACCCGAACTCCCTGCCGCCGTGAGCCGACTGGTTGAGGTTCATAAAATCCATGTCAATCTCTTCCCAGGGGATATCGCGGTTAAACTGGGTATGCAGGTGTACAAATGGTTTGTCCAAAATTTTGAGCCCAGAGATCCACATCTTAGCCGGCGAAAACGTGTGCATCCAGGTTATCAGTCCTATACAGTTGTCCGAACTGTTAGCCTCGCGGCACAACCGCTGTATGGCATCAGAAGTGGTGAGTACTGATTTAAAAACTATTTGAACAGGGGATTGAATATCTTCGGCAAGACCTGCCGTTACTTTTTTTGAATGCTCCTCTACCTGTTTTAGGGTTTCTTCACCATACAGGTGTTGACTACCGGTGATAAACCAGATCTCTTTCTGTGCTTGACTCATAAATTGTGTCTAAATTTTTTCATTAGTTAAATCAGAATTCTGCTTGCAGAACTCAACCCACACCATCCCACTGAAGCGGGACAACGATCCCCTCCGAGGAGGGGACATACATTAGCCAAATTGTCAATAAGTAAACACCAACTTAAAAAGGCAGAGTTATTCCCCTCCCACGGAGGGGTGCCGCAGCGTAGCAAGGCGGAGTGGGTTCACAGAGACTATTTTAGTTTCTCTTTCCCCCATCATTCCTGTCCGTAGTAGGCCTTATCGCCATGCTTGCGTTCCCAATGTTTTTGAATCAGGGTATCTTTCAACCGGGGAGCATCGGGACGAATCTGTAGTGAGAGGTACGCCATCTTGGCCACCTCTTCCAATACTGCGCTGTTATAAACCGCCTTTTCTGCAGTCTTTCCCCATGAGAACGGCGCATGATTCGCCACGAGCACCATTTCGACCTCTTCATATGAGAGATCACGATCTTTAAACGCATTTATGATTTGATAGCCGGTCTGTTCCTCGTAATCTCCTTTGATCATCTCGTCACTCATGACCGGGGCGCACGGAATATCTTTGGTGAGATGATCGGCATGGGTGGTTCCCATAATGGGAATATCCTGCTGGGTTTGCGCCCAGGCCGTACCATAAGTTGAATGTGTGTGAACAATGCCACCGATATTTTCCCAGTGCTTGTACAAAACAGCATGGGTTTCGGTATCTGAGGAGGGGCGCATGTCTCCTTCAACGACGTTGGCGTCGAAATCAACAATGACAATATCTTCCGGGTTGAGCTTCTTGTAGGGCACTCCACTCGGCTTGATGGCAAACACTTCGCGTTCGCGGTCTACTGCACTGGCGTTGCCGAATGTGAACAGCACCAGGTCCAGCTCGGGTAGCCGCATATTACTTTCATAAGCGATTTCCTTGAGTTCCTTAAACTCACTCATTGAGAAATTTTCTCCTGTTTGTATTGCTTTTCAATTCGATTTTCAATGAAATTTCCAAGAGACAGGTACCGCTGATAGAGATCTTCATAAGCCTGCACCTTATCCGGTTCGGGTTCATAAACCTCTCCAAAGCCGTTGCCCATCGACTCCTTGGCCTTTGAAACACTCTCAAATGATCCCGCTGCAGTGGCAGCAAACATCGCCGCACCACGTGCACAAACCTGGTCCGATTTGGCTATCTTGATCGGCATATCCAGGATATTTGCCAACGTTTGCATAACAAAAGGGGATTTCTTCGCTACGCCACCGAGGCCGATGATACCCTCGATGCGGATATCCTCATCGCGGAACCGTTCGACAATCGCCTTGGCCCCGAAACAGGTAGCTTCCACGAGGGCTTTGAACACTTTCGCCGCATCGCTGCCCAGATCGAGGCCTTCAATAGTCCCTTTGAGCAGCTGATTGGCATCGGGCGTTCGGCGACCATTCAGCCAGTCGAGAGCAACAATACCGGTGTCAACAGTTTCTATGTTAGATGCTTTTTCGGTTAATACGGGAAGCAGCTTGTTTTCCGCTTCTTTAATCAACGATTGCTTCTGCTCATCAGACAACAGGTCGCTCTGGCTAATCAACTCCTTGAATGGATCCAGTATCAAATCCCTGAACCAGGCATACACATCTCCAAAAGCGGACTGCCCAGCCTCAAGGCCCACCATGCCCGGGATAACCGAGCCGTCAACCTGGCCGCAAATGCCCTGCACAAGATTGTCCTGTACGTCTTCATAAGGAGCCACCAGGATATCACAGGTTGAAGTGCCCATCACTTTGCTGAGAAAATAGGGCTCAATCTCGCCGCCTACTGCTCCCATATGGGCATCAAAAGCTCCCACTGCTATGACAACATCCTCCGGCAGGCCGAGCTTTTCCGCCCACTCTTTTGAGATGGTGCCGGCCGGTTCATCAGAAGTGAACGTTTTTTCGAACAACCGCTCCAGAACCCCGGCCAACAGCGGATCCAGCTTGGTCAGAAATTCTTCACTGGGGAGTCCATCAAATTCTTCGTGCCAAAGTGCTTTGTGTCCCGCTGCACAACGGCTGCGTTTCATCTTGTGGACATCAGTTTCACCGGTAAGCTCGTAGGGAATCCAGTCGCAAAGTTCGACCCAGGAATAGGCCGCATCGCGAATCGTCTCATCTTTGCGGAGCGTGTGTAGCATTTTGGCCCAGAACCATTCGGAGGAATATATCCCACCAACATACTTGGTGTAGTCCTGACCGCCCCATGTTTTGGCTAACTCTGTAATTTCTTCAGCCTCTTGGACGGCTGTGTGATCCTTCCATAGAATGAACATCGCGTTGGGGTTTTCGGCGAAATTATCCTTAAGAGCAAGCGGTGTCCCCGACCGGTCGACTGCAACCGGTGTGGACCCGGTCGTGTCCACTGCAATTCCTTTGACTCGGCCAACTACTTCATCGGAAACACTAGACAAAACCTCCTTCAGCGTATTTTCGAGCCCCTCAAGATAGTCCAGCGGATGCTGCCTGAATTGGTTGGCGGCGCTATCACAGTACAAGCCTTTTTTCCAGCGAGAGTAGTGATGTACAGACTCTGCTAATTGATTCCCTTCAATATCAACGAGAACTGATCGTACAGAATCAGTCCCGTAATCAATTCCAATGACGCATTCATTCTCAGATTTCATAGTTCCCTTTTATTTTCCCACAAATTATACAAACCTGTTCCATCAATAACCTTTACCAGTTAGAAATAGCCTCAAGATTAAAGAATAGATGATCAAATAACGCTTCTATGATCTCCGAATTCTGTGCATCCTGCTGGAATATATCCTCCCGCTGATTGAGCAGATATCGCAGATAACAAAACCTAACCGGTAAATAGGTTTATTAATAAGTGTAAATTAAACGCTTTTCTTTTTCAGGTACAAATATTTCCTCGTTTAACTTCTCCAGACCCGAACCTAGAATTTCAACGGTTTAAAAACAAGATTTCCTCTGTTATCTCGATTCCAAATTATTTTGAGTTAGCCTTATCTCGAACACAGGTTAATTAATAATCCCATGCTTGGTCCCTATGCTCTGCGTTGGGACCTGTTGGGACGCTCTGCGTCCAGTATAACCTAGGGTGCCACAGAGACGCGGTGTGTCAGAGGGGCTTCCGCCGCAGAGCGGAAATGGGTGGAAGAGTCGTCGGGCTACCCGGAATACTGCTAAATGCCGGTATGCCGGTCAGCGACCGGTTTTTGGCAGCTGGAAAGTTAGTGGTTCAAAAGAAAATCGTAATGACTGTTTATCTTGAACTCAGGTTATTGTAGGTATTCTTACTTGCCTCAGTTCATAAATATTAATCACTGTTGTCCGGTACACCTTTGATTGCCCTGCTTCTCATTCCTGCTGTTCATTTTTTTAGCGATGAAATCCGCCAGTGGATTGGGATGGGAGGTTTAATTTTCAGATTGGAGTCTTATTCCCTTTGTGGTATTCATTTTTTTATCGATAAAAAAACGAATCAAAAAAATCGCCGGCTGAGCTAAAGCTGATCTGAAGGGCTCTGCGTTCCGCTAAAAAAATCATAGATTTTTTCTTCACGCTCCACTCCGTTTCCTTCCGGGCGGTCACCTTTACCAAGGCCGGAGGGACTCAGTTCGTAATTGAGAATAAAGCAAGATTTTCTTTCTTAACGCCTCCACTTCTTTTGCCCCGGGCGGTTCATGAATCGCTAGACCGGGAATGATCAAAAATAGGGATTGTTCACTACCAAATATTTTTCCACGCCGAGAAGCTTTTAGCATCAGATGGAAATCGAATCATTTCTGTTTGAGACTAGGAGTCTGTTGGACTTAGCCTAATCTACTGTTAACCATCCGGATTTGGCAGTTCCGTCCTATATCTGTGGAGCGATGGGTAGGCGGGGGACCTTCAGGCCTTAGACCTTCTGACTTTCGACTAAACTATCAACATCTCAACAACTCAACTGTTCAGCATCAGCCATGAGGGAAGAGAATTTAAATCATACTTCAACCTTCCAACCTTGGACTTTTAGACCTTCGACCTTCAACTCAACGCTTCAACATTTCAACACTTAAACAATTCAACATCAACATGATTGAATTCGAAATCTGCACATATAGCTAAATATGTGCAGATTCGAATTCGGAAGACTTAAAAAGATTTAGAGCTCTTCAAATCACTGTAACATGATTTTATGAACCTTGGAGTACAATGCGTCTTCTTTACCGTCAATTTCAACCGCAATGCGTGCAAAAACATATTCGCGGTTTGCGAGGTCTTCCGGCAGCGCACTCAGCGGAGGGGAATATGTATTCGCCCCATTTTCATCAATCTGATAAGGATTTTGCGGATCCCCAGTTTCACTGATCTGATTCCAGAAAAAGGAATTTTGTTGGATGCTGGTGAATCGCCCCGTACCAATGAAGAGCGTAACCCACGTTATATTGCGTGAGTCGTTTACCTCTTCAAGCGTAAAATCGGCAACAATCTCACTGCCATCGAGCCTGATATCGGAACTTGCCACTTTGTAGAACGGCTCTACTTCGAACTGCATGTCTTTACTGCCGCTCAGTTCGAATTCCGTTGTATCTGTATTTGTAACCCAGGGTCCATCGCCAACCAGCTGAGTCATCTTATACTGTCCTTCAAAGAGTGAAGATGAGAATGTCCCATCCTGTCCCACTTCGACCGGTATTTTTTCGTAATCGGTGTAGCCGTCTTCCCAGATTTCCAGTTCAACAGCTCCACTGCGAAGTTGCAGGGTATCGCCGTCGTGAACGACAGCCCCTGTAAGGGTTGATTTAGGTTTATCGTAATTGTCGAACTCGGTAAGTCCACATCCGGCGACTGTTACCAGCACAGCCCCGAATATTATCGTTGATATAATGGTTGTAAACTTCATAACGCAAGATTTTTTGAATGAGCAATTATGTTAGTGGAACGGGTTCTGTACAAGCTCGGGATTGTTATTGATGGCATCCTGTGGAATACGCGCATAGTAGTTTGCCATCTGGAACCAACGGGCGTTTACAAAGCTTGGTGCCTGTGGTCCTATTTTGTCAAACACATACTTCCCGTGCATTGGTGTACCCGGACGATATACCCTGTATGGGTACAGCGCAGCAACATTTGCCGTCGGGTTTGAATCGTCACCGTTCCAAACCTGGTGTGCTCTTCTCCAGCGGATGAGATCCCAGAGTCGGTGACCTTCAAACGCCAGTTCAATGCGGCGTTCATTCATAATAGTTTCGAAATCGATGGAGGAACCATCCAGCATACCACTCTGCTCAAAGCCAGCACGTTCACGCAGTACGTTGATGTAGTCGGCTGCATCCTGTGCTGTAGCGGAACCGCCCAGCTGGCTCAGTTGATACGCTGCTTCGGCGGCATTCAGGTACATTTCCGACAAACGCATACGTACCCACCATGTATCACTCTGGGTACCACGCGTGCTCGCTCCAGTGGTATTATCCACAAACTTGCGCAGGTAAAAACCACTGGCACTTACGTTCTGAACCGTACGATGAGGTCCTCCTCCCGCGGTCAGGGTCCAGTCAACCTCGGGACCACCCTCTTCTCCTGAATATGTGGAGCCGAGAGCACTTCCCTCTACGGTCTCATAGGAACCCGAGCTGGTATTCCAGACTTTAACACCTGCCTGCATTGGAACTGATTGTCCCCGAAAACTTTCACCGGGTACAATAACAGTCCCATCCATGCGACCATCTTTGCCTTCGAAGATCTCCCCAACACTATCGTAGTAGACATAATCACCGGTAGTGGCATCGCGCGTTTGTAGTTCGCCCGAACTGCCATCTACATAGGGATACGCTTCAATGAGCCCGAGTCCGGGTGTCAGAGAGGATGAATCCAGGTTATCCTCACGGATCGGTCTCGGTATATTGAAATAGGTAAACAGGTGACGGCGGTCTGCTGATGCCATGAAATCTTCGGCAAAGATAACTTCGTTATTACCATCCTTTACCGTAACAGCCTGGTAAAAGTTCGCTCCCGGATCACCCGACACACCGTTATAGAGTGTGTTTGGGCTGTTTTGAATAACTTCTTCTGCAGCTGCGAGCGCTTCCTCATAATACCCTTGCGCCATTTCGCCCGGGATACCGACGAGACGTCCGCCATCTTCATTTTCAAGCGTTATCGGCTGGCTCATCCTGCTGTTGTGATAAGCGACAGAACCGGCATACAACATCGTCCGGCTTTTGAGTGCCAGGGCTGTATACTTATTGGCTCGTGTCTGGCTGCCGGCATTATGACCCAGGCTGTCCTGGATGGCATCGAGCTCGCTGCCGATAAAGTTATAGATCTCGGCTTCGGTACTACGCGGAATCTGAACTGATGAGGGATCACCGCTGAAGTCATACTCCAGGGTTTCCGTAACCAGTGGTACTCCGCCCATTCGCTTCACATGCTGGAAATAGACCCAGGCCCTGAGAAACCGAAGTTCCGCCTTGAATTGGTTTTTCTGATCCGGATCCAGTTCAGTGGAATACTGGTCGATATTCTCAATCGCCAGGTTGAGATCACGAATCAGGTCGTAATCCCACAGAGCCCACCAAGTGGTCCCGTAGTTCTCAATATTAAGCAGACCGTCTCGGTTTTCCTGGCCAGACCACATGGCGTTGGTAAAGAGGGCAAATTCTGCCCATCCCTGCCCCTGACCGTCTGTCAACGAATGGAAACGGGGGAGCCGATCGTAGTAGTTGGCTAACAGGCCCTCAATCATCTCGGGGTCATTCCAGACCTGTTCTTCCGTAATGATACTCTCTGGCTCACGAACAAGCCAGTCACCATCACATCCTGTCATGGCAAACAGGAGTACAAACAATAGTGTATATCTGTTTAATGATTTCATAATCAAATTTCTCATCCTTTTATATCCTTGAATTTCCATTAAAGCGACAAGTCAAACCCAAAGCTATACATGCTTTGGCGGGGATAAACCAGTCCGTTGGTCGCAGAAATTTCAGGGTCAATTTGATATTTCTTCATGTTATCAAATGAGTAGAGGTTGGTTCCCTTCACATAAACGCGCAGAGACTTCACACCCACTTGTGCCAACAGGTCCCTGGGGATTGTGTATCCCAGCTGCAGGTTCTGCAAGCGCAGGTACCACACATTATGCGTCCAATAGTTGTTGGACTGATAGTTGTAGTGGCCGTAGTTGGGTCCGCGATTGGCCGGGTAGTGTCCGGGGATCCATTCGCTCGTTGGATCGAACGGATCAGCACGGTGCCAGCGGTCCGTAAGCATGAACTCTGGAGAATTACCGTTATTCTGGAAGAAGTAACGGAGCTCCCAATCACGGGTGTAGCTCTGCATAGCAGCACCTGCCAAATTGAAGCTCAGGTTTGCACCCTTGTAGGAAAAACTACCGTTGAACCCAAAGCTTGTGTACGGATTCCATCCCTGGGCATACCCAATAGGTCTCTGATCCAGGTCAGTAATGATTCCATCCCCGTTCACATCCTTGTAGATGAGATCACCGGGCAGAGCAGTTCTGTTGCCCTGGCCATCTATATTCACAGGATAGTTGTCGATCTGCTCTTGAGACTGGAACCGACCGATCACCTGGTATCCCCAGGTAATAGCTGACCAGCGATCCTCGGGAGAATTCCTGTAATAATCCCAGGAGTTACCGGCCCTGAAGTTTTCATCGGAAAGAACACGCCAACGAGACAACGTGGCATTAGCCCCGACTCTGTAACTAATGTCCTGGCCGATCTGTCCGTTATATGAAATAGACCCTTCAATTCCACGTGCTGCATCGGAATTCAGGTTTTGAGGTGGCGTATCATAGCCAAGCTCCTCTGGAACGACCAGGTCCTGCGGGGTCGCCGGCAATCCATCGCGCCGACGTTCAAACACGTCGATCGTAGCTGAGAGCCGGTCATCAAAGAATGAGATGTCGAGACCGATATTCTTGGTAACTGCAGTAATCCAGCTGACGTTTGTAATCGGCCTGCCTCTGGGACCGACACCGGTGTAGTAGCTGCCGTCAAACACGGAACTACCGGCATAATAATCATAACCCGATCGGTAACTAAATGGGGCAATAATGAAGTTGTTACCCGAGTCTGTTTCACTACCAGTTCGCCCGTACGACGCACGTATCTTCAGATTACTGATTGTGTTTCCAAAAGCATCATCGAAGAACTCCTCTTCAGACACTCTCCATCCTGCTGAAATCCCCGGGAAAAAGCCCCAACGGTTATCCTCAGGAAACAGGAAGGAACCATCGTAACGACCGAGCAGCTCAAGAAGGTACTTTTCATCATAATTGTAATTGAACCTGCCTACATAACCAGCATGGGCCTGTTTCTCAATGGCGTGAATCAAGAGATCCTGATTCGAGAAGCTCATAACGTTGATATAGTTGTTGTCGGGGACGGTATGAATCCGTTGTTCGTCCCCCCTGAAATCGGATCGCTCATAAGCCGCCAGTGCCGAGATGCTGTGATTCCCGATATCTACACTGTAATCAGCCTGGAAAGATAAAAAGCGATTGACGTTATTCCGCCAACGGCGTTCTCTCCAGGGATTGTCGTTCCCCTGTACGGGAATGTATTCATCGTTCTCTTCGTCATACTGGTAGGCATTATAGGTATATTCGAAACCATCAAAGTCCCATGAACCGATTTGGTAGGAACCTGTTCCACTCAGGGTAAGGCCGAAATCGAAATCGTACTCTGCATTGATATTAAACCTACCCTGGCGCCAAATGTCATTAACCCATCCAGTAATATCTCTTGTATATGTGGCCGGGTTGACGTTAACGTTATGCACATCATTTACATAATTCGGGTTGTTATTGGCATACGGGGCTTCCGTCGGCCACATAGAGAATACACTCAGGAAGGGGTTGAAGTAATCATCGAGGCCCGGGACTCCCACATTTTGCCGGTTCTCCATCCGGGCACTTATTTCAGCGCCGAGAGTCAGCCTGTCAGATATCGTACCTTCAATATTGGCTTGAATATTTGTACGATCAAAACTGTAATCTTCAATTACCGCTTTCTGTGTTAGATGAGTTGCAGAAAGATAGTAGCTGATCGATTCTGAACCCCCAGAAACACTGGCACCCAGCTGATTTTGCGGCACCATTGGCTCCATGACGATATCATAGTAGTCATAGCTTTGGTATTCGCCGCCTCCCTGCCGCCAGTTCTGGAGCTCTTCCTCGGTATACGGCAGTTGTGTCTCTCCCCGGTTTTGAGCAGCATAAACCTTCCCACGGACATACTGGTAGGCATTGGCCGGTTGCGGATACCGGGTATAATTCTGCCAGCCATAGTAACCATTAATATTAATTTCGGTGTCCTGCCCGTATCCGCCATCCTTGGTTTGTACCAAAACAACACCGCTGGAAGCTCGCAAACCATAGACGGCGGCGGAAGCATCCTTAAGTACGGAAATACTTTCAATATCTCCCTGTCCCAGCTGGGCAAAGTCACCCTCTGTTGAGGGGACACCGTCAATCACAAACAGCGGATCACCCAGGTTACGGATCTCTATCTGGGGTGGTGAACCCGGTCGCGCATCTGCCTGTCGGGCGGTCACCCCCTGTACCTTACCTACAAGAGCATCACCTGTAGTCACTGATGGCGTTTCCTGTAGATCTTCTGAGCTCACAGAGCTAATGGAGCCGGTAACACTTTCTACCTGCTGTTCGCCATATCCTACAACGACCATCTCTTCACCGGTAACGACCTGGGGCTGCATTGATATGTCGATTTCAGTCCGTCCATTTATTGGAACTTCTCTTGTTTGAAACCCCACAAAGGAAAATACCAGCGTATCCTGGAGAGAAGGAACGGTTAACTGGTAATTACCTTCACTATTTGTCGATGTCCCTATTGAAGTACCCTTGACTACAATATTAACCCCTGGAAGGGTTTCCTGGTTGGCCTGCGTGGTGACCGTACCAGAAACTTGTTGCGCATGGACATCATTTTGCCATATAAATATGAGGGCAAACATGAGAAACCCCATGATCTTCTTTGTAACTTTGTACATAAATTATCCCCTTTTTAGGTTGAAATTATATTTCCCGGCAGGCAATTCTTTGGTAATGCTACCTTGGCAAAATTCCTGCCTCACACCCTTTAGCTAATACTTCAGAAGAGGGTTTTATATATGTAGTGTCAATACAACACTTAATATTTTTTTATATCAATCGGAAATGCAAACTCACAGAAAGGAAATTTTCAACACTCACACTGAAAACTCAAACTATTTGACTGGCAAACAGTTATAGAAACGATAATAAATGTGTTATATACACTTTTACATTTTGTAAAATTTTAGGGCGTATAAAATTGTTCGCGGAGAGGCTCATTTCTTGGATACTCTACAATTTCTTAGGTAACGCATTGAGTGGTTAGGGGATGGCTGAGAGTTTCTATTGTGGATTATGGTTTCATAACTCAACCACTAAACGCGTTTAGGTAGGCTTTTCCTTTAAAACAGATAGACTAATCCTGGCTTAAAACCAAAAGTTAGGTTAAGAACCTATTGTAACTTTTAGCTTATCTTTTCAGTCGTATGGCCACAGACCTGCACAGATTCAACCAGATTAATCTGTGCTAATCTGTGACAACTACTTTAGTAAAATAAATGCATTTAACGCGTACGAGTAAATGGCTATAAAGGTACAAATACTCTCTGTGCTTGCGAGTGATTACGCGACCATCGGGTTCCCGACAGTGGTCGTGAGGCAATCTCCATCTGTGTGGGGATCGCCACGCCCCAAAAATCCGCCAGCTGGCGGACGCGATGACAATTTCAAATGGGGTAGGTTTTGCAAGCCCTCGTTAAAATGCTTCCAAAAAACTTGTCAAAGCTTTAGCGGCTTAAATACAAGGCTTTCCCCGCTACTGACTTTCTCCTCATATTTTTCGTGATCAAATCTATAGAGATATGCCCCCTTCTTGGAGTATTTTTTCTGCTTTTCATCCGTTTTGTTCAGCACATTGGTAGACAGGATGCGCCGACGGAAATTCCTTTTATCCAGCTTGGTCTGGTAGATATCTTCATATAGAATCTGTAACTCCGGCATAGTAAATTTTTCGGGAAGCAGTTCAAACCCTACCGGCTCATGCGAGGCTCGATATTTTAATCTTGATTTCGCTGCTTCCACCATCTCCGAATGATCAAATATCAGGTCGGGCAGATCATCAATGGGAAACCAGCGGGCACCGTACTCCTCAACCAACTCCTTATCATGCTCCTTAATATTAATCAGAGCATAATAAGCAATCGAAATTGTACGCTCCACCGGATCCCGATCCACTTCACCAAAGCCATATAACTGTTCGAGGTATACATTTTTCAGCCCAGTCAGCTTATGTAAAATACGGTCAGCAGCCTGGTCCAAACTTTCCTCACGATTAAGGAATCCCCCCATCAGCGACCATTTTCCCTTTTCAGGTTCAAAATCTCTTTGAATAAGTAGTAATTTCAGCCCGCTTCGATCAAAACCAAAAATAATACAATCGAGAGCGACTAAAATTCTGTCGTAATTCTCATAATGCTTTGCCATAGTGATATCGCGGTCTTGAGTATCTGATTATTTTAAATAATTAATAATAATAGTGACTTAACTAAACCATCGTAATTTGGAATATCCTACTGACTATAATGGATTTAAATCTTAAGTTCAATCATAACTTTTTCCTAAAAGACAATATGCCAGAGTAATTTAATTTTTACTCCTTAAATATAAGGGATTTTATTTTTATATCGCTTTATTGATTTGAACAGAAGAACCTGGCATTGAAAATACCAGACTATCTATAACCCCTCCCCGCTGTCGTCATTTCGACTGACAGGGAGATATCCTTCCTGAGAAGGCCTCAGTTTTGAATTGGAGCGACAAATTATGGAACCGACTGAACATTCTTTGGGACGCTGATGGTAAGGCAAAGAATAGTGAATAAACTTCAATCGGGATCAACGGCACAACTCCCAGCTTTTGCCCTTGTCCAAGAAAGATCTCTCCCTGCGCAAGCTGCGCTCGAGATGACGGTTCTGGTGGAAGGGTTCTTATATTAGAGAGCGGGCAACAATCTACAACCAAGCCCCTAAATATAATCGTCATTTCGACCGAGAGGGAGAAATCTTTCCTGAGAAGGAGCGCTGTTTTATTCTGATTGTTCCTTATTGTATTCTCTTTCTCGGTACCATTGCCCTGCGGTGGGCTGCACCTTTACATATCATTGCTCCCGCAGCATCGCTACGGGCTACATGTTTCGCATCTCGTGGCTGAGCTCTGGTGCCTTGTTCTGTTGAGATAAACTGGTAATAGAGTTTTATTTGGGGTTAGTGGCACTGCTCCCAGCTTGTGCCCTTTTCATAGAAAGATCTCTCCCTCCGCAGGCTCCGCTCGAGATGACGGTTCTTGTGGTAGGGTTCTTATATTAGAGAGCGGGCAACAATCTACAACCAAGCCCCTAAATATAATCGTCATTACCACCCCGAAAGCCTTCGGGAGAGAACTCTTTCCTGAGAAGGGTTCGTTTTTAAATTGGATTGGACAATCAATAGCAAAACGATCTCAACAACTGCCCTGAGAACCCACCCCGCCTTATCTCGTGCCTGACCTCTGGTTGGGCACGGAGTGCGGTACCTCTGGTACCTTATGCTGCCATATTCCTATCTCCAGGCGTTCCGCACCGGAGGTACGGAACGAGATAAAATACAGTCTCACAAATATATCCAACCACTGTCCAGTCCCCTCACGAGCTTGCCCATCCCCGGAGGGACTTTTGTGAGCCATAAATCTTTTATATCAATATTTCCTGCTATTTCAGTTTGCATCACGCTTTATCAAAACTGCAACGTCATCATTCTCATCCAGGTCGGGAGCACTGAGCGTATGCACTTGTCCAGCACTTATCTCTTCATTTTGCAGGTATTCCCCGGTCTTGGGATTGTACCATCTAACCTGGTATTCACCATTGTACTCCGTTAGATCAAGAGGGATATCGGCGACCGTTTTTTGATACACCACGTACACTTCTCCCGGCTGATAAAACACGTAATCGTCCTCCTTCTTCGTCAAATCATCCTGCGGCTCCATCTGCCTGACCGGTATCTCATTCTCCTCAAAAAATTGCAATAGATAACGGCATTGATCCCAGAAAAGGTCTCGGGAGCGGTAATCCTGGGCTGTCAGATCAGACTCATCGTGATCGTAGCCAAAATACCATTCCACGCCCCAGGCCCCCGCCATCATCGCACCCCAGAGTGCATTTTTACGGGCCAGGTTGTGTTCGGGGTCATCTTTATCTGGTACCAGTGCATGTTGGGCATCGCCGGGTTCATCCACCGCCACGGCCCACGGTTTGCCGGCTTCAGCCGATTTCGTCCTCCACTTAAGCACTTCATCGTGCACGGTGTGAAAATCGGAATGGTGCGTCTGTATGGATGGTCCGGTTAGAGCACTGCCGGAACCGAGCAGATCATCAAAATAGTCTCCATTGTGTATAACAATGTGCCGTGGATAGGGATCATGTTGGTGAAAGTACTGGGCCATGGAAAGCCGCTGCCAGGTAAACTGTGGTGGTGTGGGGTGATTTTCCATCCACTCCCCGTTTTCTTCACCCAGGTTCCAGTTGAGTGCCAAATGATGACCAAACCGGGCGATCAGCTCGCGATAGTATAACTTTCGGACCGCACCAACGCCCCCGTTGTCGAGCAATCCCTGGTTTTCCACCTCCTGGGTTTTGAAGTGAAGAAAAATTCCGAGCTGGTCGGCATGCTTAAATACAATCTCCCATTGGGCCAACTTGGAGATATCAAATCGGTCATAGGTATTGTAATTGGTGTGTGGAAATACATTTTTATCATCACCTTCCGTGCTCAAGGTTAAAAATGAGACAGCGTTGAGCCCCTCTGAAGCCAGGTAGTTAAGCGCCCCTATTATTCCTTTTCCTTTACCATCTTTCCAAGTGGGATCGCCCCCATTCCAATCTTTCACGTGTGGTTCCCACGATTTCACCAACTCATCATTATTGCCGTCACTGTGAAACGTACCGTCGAAATCTTCATATGCCAGGAAATTTTCCGGGGCATCAGCGCCCATCTTTAAAAAAGGCTCCCCGGTTTCGGCAAATTCTAAATAGTGCGTTCCCACATATTCCAGGCGGCCTTTGGCTCGAAAGTCGCGACCTGTTTTGTCGCTGGAATCAACGGTAAACATTCCAGTTGTTTTATCCATAAACTCTCCACTTACCCCCGTTTCCCACTCTTCACTTACCGCAGCAAATCGCCCTTTCCTAAAATTTACCAAATATTCCCAGCGACCTGTTTCATCAGGAGTAAAATGTACGCGCCATTTATTTCCGCTTGATGCTGAGCTATTGGCGGCATCCCCATCAGCGGCAAAAAATCCCGGTTTCGTATACTGCTTCCCCGATTCCAAATGGTAGAACGTTACGCTCAGCCTGTAATGAAGAAACGGATTGTACTCAGCATTTTCTGAGGTTTCAGGCCCCTCAAACGTGAGTGTTATTTTGTGCCACTTTTTTTGTTCTCCTGTTATAACAGCTTGCGACTTTTGTGCAATGGATAATGCAGGTAGTAAGATTAATAATAACACGCCTGATAATTTTATCGCATACTTACTTCTCTTCATTCTATGTCCCCCGTTTTAAAGCTAATTTTTAACATAACAACATCTCTGGAAAGTTTTGTAATTCAAGAAAAGCTAATCACTCCAAACTATTCTTTCGGTTCTCTTGGTCGAGCATGAATTCCTTTAAGAAATTACATTTTAATAAATTCTGCGTAATAAATAATCCCATCTCCTACTTTTATTACTAAATAATGCTAATTAACGTCAGTTCGATATAAAATCTGTCATTGCAAAGAGGTATTCCACGACCTTCGGGCTGCAATCTTCCAGAGGATGCAAGGGTTTCCGCTAATTTATCCAAAAACCTTGCATGTGATACGTTTTGGCAGACACCTTGAATCCTTCCGTAAGATAACAACTCATTCCGATGAGATGGGTGTTCATTTTTTCGATGAGGAAATCCGCCGGGAGTCGGACTGTCGAACTGTCCACCAAAAAACTCACCATAAAATCCCAGATATTCACCCCTTCTACTTTTACCAAGAACTTGCTTTTCCTCATCAGGTGCCTCTCAGTGTATATTTAGCAGGGATTTTCTGGACTTGAGGAGCACTGCCAGAGATACCGGTGGTCGACAAAAAAACCACCGCCGGTGACTTTTGGGGTTCACCGTTCTTTAGTCCCGATCCCTGTCGGGGTTTGTGTATACAAAAGGGGAACGCCTCTACCACGGCGAATGCTTGAAGCCTCTCTGACGCTCCGCGTCTCTGTGGCACCATAGATTATACTGGACGCAGATCGTCCCAACAGGTCCCAACGCAGAGCATAGGGACCAAGCGTGGTGAGGACGTCCTTTTTGTAAATATCAGCCGTCGATAGGTAATCTCACGAGATCGCCGCGTCGACTTCATCGTTAAACCAAAAAGGGCAACAAAGCCTCCTCGCGATGACAGGTGCTATTTTGATTAATTCTTACGTCAAACCCAGGTTAATTATCACTGGTTACGCTTTAATGGTTTTAATAGCCTTTTCATGTCATCCTGTCCAGAAAGCTTTCGAGATCCCCTGCAGAAGCCGGTGGTGTGTGATGATACCAATACCGAACATATTTAAATATTTCCAGCCATTTAAACTAACCCCTAAACGCGTTTCTGTTTCTTTATCATTGTGTTAACTGCCTGTTTTTTCTACAAACCGGGATAAAACCTCCAGTTCGTTTCAAAATCTTTTGGTGGTTTTTCGCCGGTTAATATCTTTTTCACCATCTCTACTGGCATATTCCCATTCTTTAGGATCCGGTCGTGAAACTCTTTAACCGGCATATCCCCGTTTTCAACCAGCTCATTATAGAGAGATCGAATCTGTAGGCCCCCGAGCAGGTATGCGGCCTGGTATAGCGGTGGATAGGTGGAAGCAAAGGATCGGCGAACTTCAGCTTCAGCATTGGCGTATTCATGGCCGACCTTTTCGACCAGGAAATCGATCGCTTCCTGGGGGCTCATCCCGCCGAGATGGTAGCTCAGCGAAAATATGATGCGGGCACACCGGTGCATCCTCCAGAACAGCATGCCGATGCGATCTTCCGGTGATTCAGGAAATCCCATACCATAGAGCTGAAGCTCCCAATAAAGCGCCCATCCTTCAATCCAAAACGGGGTTCTGAAGGCGCTCCTGTGCGTATTGTACCGATCCGTCATGAATCCCTGCAGATGGTGACCGGCTATCAGTTCATGGTGAACCGTTGCCTTCGAAAAATGCGGATTGTTGCCCCGCATACTCATCATCTTGTCCTCATGGGCCATGGTGTTTGTAGGATATGATATCCTGATGACCCGTCCACCCAGGAAAAACGGGTTGATAAGCTGCCGTTCAGGGGTCATCATCTCCATATCCCAGGTCTCTTTAGCCAGTTCCGGGACCGTCAACAGGTCTCGCTCTTCCAGGAAATCTATAGCCCCCACAGCCAGGTCATAAATCATCTCTGGTTGCTTGCCCACAGGTACGTAACTGTTTTTCACATGCTCCAGGGCTTCGTGCCAGTCATCGCCATACCCCAGTTCGCGGGAGGCTTGGAGCATCTCTTTCATGCACCAGGCATACTCCTTGTTCGCCAATTTTATAAGTTCAGACGGCGTATAAGGTATCATCTCATATTCCAGCAGTTCCTGCAGCTTATCCGCGCCCACGGGAGTGCCGATAATGCCGCTCCCTTCATCACGGTGCGACTGGTCTACCCTCCAATCCTCCAGGAAAGAAATGTAGTTTGCCAACGTAGTATCCACATTCTGATAGGGTTTCTCGCCCCACCACGTTACATCGGGATCATAGCCGTCATAAAAACTGTATATATGATCCAGTGTCTCATGAAGATTTTCAGCGACCTCCACTGCGCGGCGAGATTCTGCCGGTTCGAGGCGCCCCTTCTGCTCCACCTCACTCCAATTATTTTGAATCGACTCCACGAGTCCATTCATCTGATCGGCAAATGCTTTTCCCTCAAGATCCTGCCCTACCCTTCGTTTCTCCAGGAATTCAAAAACTGTATCGGCAAATTCAATCGCATATTCAATATCGCCGTAGGTAGCCCTGTCCTGCTGTACCTCCTGCAGTTCCCTCTGAATATTTCTTCTTAGCAGGATATAGTCCACGGCTTCCTGGACGTCTAATTCTTCATAATTGACCTCTTCCAGCCGGGTGAGCCAGTCATTATATAACTTTTCCATCCGCTCAAAGTACTCTGGGCTCTCTTTAAGCAGATACGCATCATCCATGCTTTCGGTGTCGGCTTCATATTGTTCTACCATCGATGCTACCCGGTTACCGGTGGTAGACTGCGCGTGCAGCTGCGGAAAAGTAAAGAGCAATAGCAGAATAGCTGCTGATATTTGTTTCATCATAATATTTTCGGTTTAGAAATTTGAGGGCTATTCGATAATGATCCCCTGTTTTTCAAGTTCAGTTTTCAATTGATCAATCTCGTTTAACACAACCTGGAGATTTGACTGAAACTCCTCGATCTGGCGCAGGGCAATCCGGTAATTCTCTTGCTGAATTTCGGTTGAAGGAGAGGTAGAACTACTAATAGCTGCCGTTGCTGCACCTGCCCGATCTTTGATGGAGGGCTCGGCCAGCTCAAAACGGGAAGTCTTGGTAACGTCACCATTAAGCACCTCGTTCATATCCAGCAACTGCTTGCGGAGCGTGTCGGCCCGGTCATACTGATTGGGCATCTCGCCATGGTCCAAAACCGCTTGCTTCAACTCGGAGATACTCTTCAAAGCATCCTGCAATTTTTCATCAGCAGCATCAATCTGACCACTCAGGCGGATCGCCCTGAAATGGAAGTCGGCTAGCTCCTCCCGGTTTTCAGCAGGCAGAGTCACATTGTCAAGCGGCGTAACACGGATCATTTGGGTATTGCCGATTGAGCTCCACTGCCCGTTCACGACCTTTGCCATCGATACCCGGTAATCTCCAGGAGGAACCAGCGGACGGGCACTCCACCAGCCATCCGCTCCTCCTACCGCATTAGCGCGCAGATCCCAGGTCACATGGTGCAGACCACGGCGTGCAGGTTGTTTTATTCTCCTCACAAGATCACCTTTGTCGTTTGTAATAGTCAGTGCTATAAAAGGATCTTCCGCCTGGTCTTCCCGCTCAAGCTGTGCCCAGTCGGGATACTCGATCTGCTCATTTTGCTCGATACGATGCTGTTCCTCCTGCTTGCGCTGCTCTTTCAATGACGGAATGGACTCTTTGAGGTGATACCGGATGATCGCGCCATTCGGAGGATTCGGAGATGTAAAATAGTTATGTCCCTGCGAACCGCTGTGGCGGTCGGACTCAATATACTGTAAGGCTTCTTTTACAGGGAAAATGTGGGCTTCTGTCATCAGTGATTCGGATGAGAGTCTTCGCAGCCAGTCGTAATCATCGGCAATGTAAAATCCACGGCCGAATGAGGCCAGGACAAGATCGTCTTCCCCTTCATGGATTTCAATATCGCGGATCGATATCGTGGGGATATTACGAGCCCCGATCCAGTTCATTCCACCATCCAGTGATATCTGCAAACCGAATTCGGTGCCCATAAACAGGATGTTTGCCTCCTCGTGATCCTGGTAAATTGTCCAACCGGGTTGATCCTGTGGCAGATTGCTGCTCAGTGACTGCCACGAACGACCGCGATCATCGCTGACCAGCAGGTAGGGCTGGTAATCCCCATATTTATGATTGTTGAAAACCGCAAAAACCTGGTCCTCATTTATGGGAGAAGCAAACAGATCGGCAACAAACGCCATATTGGGCACGCCCGGCAAGTCTTCAACTGTTCGCCAATTTTGCCCGCCGTCCTCCGTCACCTGGATCAGGCCATCATCAGTGCCTGCATAGATCAAGCCTTCCCGGAGAGGAGATTCATCCAGTGACACGATGGTGCTGAGCGGTGAGGTATAAACATTTTTAAAAACCGCTTCCGGACTCCAAATGCGGTCCATCACTTCCATCTCATTGCGATCAAGATCCTTGGTGAGATCACCGCTGACCGGTACCCAGGAGTTTCCGCGGTCCTCACTCTTAAACAGTCTCTGTGCTGCAAAATAGAGCGTTTGGTTGTTATGTGGACTGATAATCAGCGGGGAGTTCCAGTGCCAGCGCAGCGGGGGTTCCCCCGGGGCCGAACGCGGCTGTATATCGGTTAGCTGCCCACTTTGCCTGTCATACCGGGCCAGGTCGCCGTATTGTGACTGGCTGTACAGGATATCGGGGTTGTCGGGATCAACCCTCGTTTGAAAGCCATCCCCACCCTTGGTAAAAAACCAATCGCCATTGCCGATGCCCTGTTCGTCGATCGTCTGGTTGGGGGCGCCGAGGCTACTATTGTCCTGCGTACCGCCATATACATAGTAGAACGGCCTGGAATGGTCGATGCCAACCCGGTAAAACTGGGTTATCGGCAGGTTATTGATAAATTTCCAGGTCGCTCCATCATCCCATGTCTCATAAATTCCCCCGTCGCTGCTCATCATCATATAGTCTGGATCATCGGGATCAAACACGATATCGTGATTATCCACATGTTTGTTGCCTTCAGTCATCCGGGTCCAGGTAGAACCACCATCTTCGGTATAATGGGTGCGGACATCCACCACATAAACCTTGTCAAACTCGTGGGGACTGGGGAACAGCTCCATGTAATACTGAGCATCCACCACCATGTGATCGCTTTTCCTGGTCCATGTTTCGCCGCGGTCATCAGAACGGTAAAATCCCCCACTGGTACCCTCAGTTGCGATAATGGCATAGACAACTTCCGGTTTTTGCGGTGATATGGCCAAACCAATTCGTCCAACATTACCTGAAGGCAATCCACGGCTCAACTTCTTCCAGTTTTCACCGCCATCCACTGATTTGTAGATGGCCCCTTCCGGTCCCCCGGCCACCAGTATTCCAAAATGTCGGCGACGCTGATAGGAGGCTGCATAAAGGATATCTGGATCAGAGGGATACAGTACCACATCCGAAATCCCGGTATTTTCACTGACATGCAGCACACGCACCCATGTTTCGCCGCCGTCGGTCGTCTTGTAGAGCCCACGCTCTCCTCCGGCTGACCACAACGGCCCCTGGGATGCAACATACACCACATCCGAATTGCGCGGGTCAATTTCAATTTTCCCGATATGGTTCGAGGTCTCAAGTCCGGTATTTGTCCAGGTTTCACCCGCGTCGGTACTCTTGTAAACGCCATCACCATAGCCGACTGATCGCTGACTATTGTTCTCCCCTGTTCCCACCCAGATGACATTTGGATCCTGGGGATCAATCGCCACAGTCCCGATGGCATAGGAGCCCTGATCATCAAAAATCGGCTCCCAGGTAGTCCCGTTGTTTACCGTTTTCCACAGGTTTCCAGAGGATACACCGACATACCATGTGGACGGGTCCGAATAATCTTTGACAACCTTTGAAATACGACCACCGGTCATAGCTGGCGTAAGGTTTCTGAACTCAAGTCCCCCGGCCAGGTCAAGTGGGGCCGGGTCTGAAGACTGGCAAAAGCCTGTTTGTGAAAGAGCGACCATACAGATTAACAGTGAGACTCGTTTTACCATGGTGGGACCCATTGTAGTGTTAAAAGTTACAGGTTTAAAGTTGAAGGCTTATCTATAACCTGTAACTTTCAACTTAAAACTGAAACAAGATTGACATTTAAGTTCTTGAAGACCTTTATTCGACCACCAGCTTGCCAACCCGCCCATCACGGCCCGCGGCCCATACGGCATTGATGCCACCTTGCCCAATACTTAGGGTGTGGAAGCCCGGTCCTTGAATGGCCTGCCAAGTCTGCCCCCAGTCTGTTGTGTATTCCGATCCCGATGGCCCGACGGTGATAAAAATCCCATCTGTAAATCGAACGGCAGATCGAAAATCCAGGTCAATTCCATGAAGCAGATCCCAGCTCGCTCCCCCGTTCTCTGAATAAATCACATTCCGGGTCCCCTCATCTTCTTTTGTATAATCGCCGCCTACTGCTATACCGAATGATTTGTCTGCAAAAGCCAGTGAAAAGATACCCGTCGAGGCTTCTCCCTGGATAATCGGGGTGGGAGTCGAGCTCCAGTTTTGTCCATAATCTTCAGATCGCAATACCCGTGCATCAACACCACCGGTCCCAATCCAGGCGTGTCCACCGTCACGGATAGTGAGCTGGGTACCGCTGGCCGCAAACGCATATTCTCCATCCTCTACTTCCGGCATCTGCTTCCGGGGGATCTCCTGCCATGTACGTCCACTGTCCTCTGTTACCAGGATAAAAAGTTGGCCATCGATCGGATCACCCTGTAACACCCCGAACCCATTATCCCAAAAAGCAATCGCATCGTAGAAGCCTTGCTCGTACCTGTTCTGGTGTACCATCTCCCAATTTTGTCCACCGTCTGTTGTGCGATATAGTCTCGATTCGGAGCCCGTCCCTATACTCATCGCTATGGCCGTATCGGGACCAAACACTTCGACATCCCTGAAGTCCAGGCTGTCAGAACCGGGAACCATAAGATGCTGCCAGCTTTCCCCACCATCGGTAGTTCGGAGGATTGTCCCTGCAGATCCACTCACCCAGCAGGTCGACTCATCAACAGCAGCAATGCCGCGGAATGAGACTTCGGGCATTTCATCAAAAACGATCTCCCAGTGGTAATGGGGTTCTGAGCAGGCGCTTAGTAGCAGGCATAACCCCAGTACACAAATTGTAGATATGTGGAGAACTTTTTTTATTTGTTGAAGGTTTGGAGGTTGAAGGTTTAGAGTTGTGTCTAATTACTTCGTTGAACCGTTGAAAAGTTTAGACGTTTAATTGTTTTCTTTTTTAATGATAAAATCCGCCGGTTGTCGGACTAAAGAAGTTACAATAAAAAAATCACCGTTCCGACGGCTGTCGGAGATCTCGTAGTGGCACTAAGCGCTGATCTTTTGAGAGCCGATATTAAAGATAGAGGCTCTACGAGATCCTGAAACAAGTTCAGGATGACACAAGGTTACTTTTTAACCGCTAAACGCGTTAACTTCCATATGTATGTCGAACTCACGTTAAACGCCATTTTTCGGCTAACATATTTATTTCTCCGGAAGGCAATAATTCTTAATTCATAATCACTGTTGTCCAGTAAAAAACTTTTGGAGTTGCCCTACTTCTCATTTCTACTGTTCATTTTTTCAACGATAAAAAAATGAACGAAAAAAATCGCCGGCGAAGGTAAACTTGACCTGAAGGGCTCCTCGTTCCACTAAAAAAATCACAGATTTTTTCTTTACGCTCCCCTCGGCTCCCTTCCGGGCGGTCAACTTTACCAAGGCCGGATGAGCTGAGGCCAGTCTTATAGTATGAAGCCGTTTATAAGAGATTCATTTTGATTTCTTTACCTACGACTCCGTTCTCTTTCCAGCGAAATTTACCTTAAGGGCGGTGAGAGAGGTTTCACCTTATGACCTTGGCCTTTTAGACCTTTGACTTTTTATTCATAATTCATAATTCTCACTCCGAGGCATAGTGCCAGAGCGGCTCGGCTCCCATCAGGTGCTCCACAAAGTAGTTCCAGCGTTTGATGGTGAAGTAGTTATTTTCACTTCCCAGGCCGTGCGTTTTATTGGGCATAATCAGCATGTCAAAATCCTTTCCCACTTTGATCAGCGCATCGGCCATACGCATAGTCTCCGATGGATGCACGTTGTCATCCATATCGCCATGCGCCAGCAACAGCTTCCCCTCAAGGTTTTCAGCTAGATTGATGTTTGATTGCTCCTCGTATTGCTGACCATCCGGGTAGTCCATGTAGAGTTCCGGCCACCACGCTTTGGCCACGCGATGGTCGTGATTTCCAGATGAGGAAACCGCCACCTTGTAAAAATCGGGGTATTTCATAACGGCTCGTGCTGCATCATATCCCCCGGCGGAATGGCCATAGATGCCCACACGAGTCGTATCCAGGTAGGGATATCTTTCCGCCAGCTCGCGAATCGCCTTGATGTGATCCGGCCCGCCGATATCTCCCAGGTTTTTCCATGAATAATCCTGGAATGCTTTTGAGCGTCCTGCTGTCCCAAGCCCGTCTACTGTTATAACGATAAAACCCAGTTCGGCCAGCGGCTGGTCGCTGTTGCGATATCCGCCTCCAAAACTTTTCGGGGTGCGAACCGCCTGTGGACCTGAGTAGGTACCATCGATGACGGGATATTTTTTGTCCGGATCAAAATTGGTTGGACGATAGATCACCCCGTAAATGTCAGTCTCACCATCCCGCGCTTTCACGCTAAACGGCTCGGGATACTGCCAGCCCGTGGCCTGCAGATCCTGGATATCGGCCTCTTCAAGCTTCATTACCACGGATCCGTCAGAGCTCCTGCGAAGAACTGATTGCGGCTTCCTGTCCACACGCGAGTAATTATCGACGAAATACTCGTGATCAGAAGAAAACTCGATTTCATGAGTTGCATTTTCAGGCGTAAGAAGTGTTAAATCGGACCCGTCAAAATTAACGGAATACGGGTGCTCCAGGTAGGGATCGCGGTTGGGCTCCCGTCCACCGGCGGTAAAAAAGATGGTGTGGTTATCCCGGTCGATATGCTCAATATCATAAACCACAAACTCCCCCTGGGTAACCTGGTGCTTTACTTCACCACTCTCCAGGTCATAAAGGTAGATATGATTCCAGCCATCGCGTTCTGAAAGCCAGATTACTTCGCGGGTTTTGGGCAGAATCTCCAGTTCCGACTTGTTGGGATCGACATACGTTTCACTTACTTCGCTGAAAACGGTATCCACCGTCCCGGTCTCCGCATGGGCTTGCAACAATGTTGCTGAGCCATATCCCCGCTCACGCATCAGCATGTAAAGTGTTGAGCTCCCCTCTCCAAACCAGTTCCAGCTGCCTGCAACCAGATCGTCATACGGTCCCGCTTTCAACCGGGTCCTGGTTTTGCTTTCAATGTCAAAGACATACGGTATTTGCCGCGCCACGCTATCTTCCCCCGGCAGTGCCCGGTAATAGGAATACGATTTAGCCCGGAATCCCTTTTCCGGGACATTTTGGAGGAGGTACATCAATTTTGCTTCCCGCAAATCCAGCAGGTGGGCAAAAAGCTTTTGGGAATCTTCCGACCAAGATACGTTCAGCCACAGCGGCTCCCGCTCTTTTTCCTCGGGTCCCTCCTGCTTTTTCCAGGACCACGGAACGGATGCGCCATAAATCATTTTTTCGGTCCCGTCTTCGGTAAGCTGGTATTCTTCCCCGGTATCATTATTTTTAAGCCACAGGTTATACTCTTTTCGGGTAACGGTCCATTTGCCATCGGGAGATTCTGAGAGCAGTCGCTGAGACTGCCAATCGGGATCATCTTCCTGCTCCTCCACCTGGTGTACCTCAAGAGTTTCCAGATCAACGTTCCATTTTTTGTCCTCTGCCTCAAACGATATTTCATTTAATGGCTGGTTCCATTCCAGCTCATCAAGCGGCAGATCATAGGGATCAACTTCTTCATCCAGCACCTCCGATAGATTTTCTGCCAGCTTTTTGTGATCAAAGAAATGCCTTTTTGTAGCCTGCGGGGCATCTACGACAAAATATTCGCTTCCTGCCCGCGTGTCCAGCTCATACCAAAACATCGGGACTTCATCGGCCCAGTGAGGATCTACTTCCGTCCTGAACACCAGGTCATCTACATTAGACCAGAGGAACTGCTCGGCCCGTTTGTAATCCTCCTGGGTTACATTTTGAGCGTGCAGTACCGAAGTGGACAGGATCGTTAAAAGGAAAATGCCTATAGCCGAAGAGTATATTTTATTGGTCAATGGTCCCAAAGTTGAAGGTTAGAGGTTAAAGGTTAGAAGTTGGAAGTTGGAGGTTGGTGATGGTTGTCATTTGTTGTCTTATTCCCGTACGATGCACTAAATGTTCGGAATGAGATGTTAAACTGCAAGTGCTGGGGTTCAGATACAAATTATTTTACAATGGCGTTCTTGATCGAATTGGGTCTTTGTTATTGTCTTCTGGCTTGTGCCCTTTTCCCAGGAAGATCTCTTCCTGCGCAAGCTTCGGTCGAGATGACTGGTTATAGATAAGGTTTCTGTTCGTTGACAGAAGCCCATAATCAGCAATCATGCCTCACCCCTCTGCGTCATTTCGACCGAGAGGGAGAAATCTTTCCTGAATAAGGGCTAAAATTTACTTTTGGCTATAAAACGAATACGGCCTGAATATTCTTTTGGAATCCAAGATAGGAAGGACACTGAACTGGTGATGAAGCTGTTTTTCAGACCAGCAGCACTGTTTACCGATTCTATTAATGCCTCTTTCTTGCCACGACTCCATTTTTTCAGCTCTTTCTCTCTTTCAATAGCTTGATAGGCCGTTCGGTATGTCTCATAATAGATAAGATTATAGCAATAATAGCGTCCGGCAAAAGAGCTGGAATCGCCCCTGTTTGAATAATGTTGTGCCAGACGTTGCTGGAGATTGTTGGTAATACCAACATATAGAGTCGTGCGACCGGGATTGGTGGTCACGTAAACATAATAAGACATCTTCTATTGGGCTATGTTGCGTTTGTTTAATAGACCGATTAGTAGCGGGATCCTTACAATTTTTTTTGTTAGTGACATATCTCCAAGTTTGCCCTTGGGAGGAAAGATCTCTCACTACGCAGGCTCCATTCGAGATGACTGTTTGGAATAGAGGCATAATTTGTGGAGGGCGGGCAGCCATCAACAACCCAAGCCCCTAAACATAATCGTCATTTCGACCGAGAGGGAGAAATCTTTCCTGAAAAGGGCTAAGATTTACATTTGACTATAAAATGTAATACAGTCTGAATATAGTTTTCGAAGCCAAGATAAAAAGGACACTAAACTGGTGATTAAGCTGTCTTTCAGATCAGATGTGCTGTTTCCGTCCTTGCCCTTGTCCATGAAAGATCTCTCCCTCCGCAAGCTTCGGTCGAGATGACGGTTCTGGGATAAGGGCTATGTACGTAGAGAGCGGACCGTAATTCTCAACCAGGCTCCTCACCCCATCGTCATTTCGACCGAGAGGGAGAAATCTTTCCGAATAAGGACTCAGATTTACTTTTGGCTATAAAACGAATACAGCCTGAGTATTCTTTTGGAACCCAAGATAGGAAGGACACTGAACTGGGGATGAAGCTGTTTTTCAGACCAGCAGCACTGTTTTACATCCTTGCCCTTTTCCGAGGAAGATCTCTCACTACGCAGGCTACGTTCGAGATGACAGTTCTGGGAAAGGGTCACAATATTAGAGGGCGGGCCGTGATCAACAACCCAAGCCCCTCCACCTCAACGTCATTTCGAGCGTCAGGGAGAAATCTTTCCTGGGAAGGGCTGGGTTTCGAAGTAGACAGAAAAAATGCAAAACGGTCTCAACATCGTCGCCCTGGGAACCCACCCCGCCTTGCTGCGCTGCGGCACCCCTCCCGGGAGGGGAATTGTATGAGCCTTTCATTGATCGTGTTCTTCTATCCAAACCCACTACCTATATCGCAGTACCGTTGCTGCGGCGGTAGCCGGTCGGGCGCTGCGGGCTACATGCTTGCATCTCTTGCCTGACTATGGACCTTCGGAGGTGTGGTACCTCTGGGTCTTATTCACCTGTGATCTCTGAGTCGAAACGTCCTGCTCTGGAGGTACGGAACGAGATAAAAAGGCTCTCTGCCAAGTCTCCCTTAGAAAAGGGAGATAAAGAGGGTTGTTATGCAGTCGAGTAGCCAAGGGGAATTTCACCCCAAGGCCCTCACAGAACCGTACGTGACAGTCTCCCGTCATACGGCTCTTGTTGTTCTATCGCTATAGCGATTGGGCTCATAATCATCAATCTTCCCAAC
>NZ_JAMQKA010000032.1:0-68875 GCF_031569985.1 Aliifodinibius sp. S!AR15-10
ATCAGACACCCGCCGAAATTAAAGAAAACCAATAGGGACACATGGAACTTTACGAAATTCTGGTACTTGTTTTAAGCTTCGTCATATTGCTGGGCATCGGGGTGCCCGTGGCATGGACACTGGGGGTTTCCGGCGTCCTAACCATCCTGTTGAGCATTGACACAATCACAGCCTTCACCACGATGGCCCAACGCTTTGTCACCAGCCTCGACAGTTTTACCCTGCTTGCCATACCCTTTTTCATACTGGCTGGTCAGCTGATGAACCAGGGTGGCATTGCCACCCGGCTTATTAATTTTGCCAAAAATGTGGTGGGGGCACTTCCCGGTGGACTTGCCCACATAAACGTCGTAGCAGCTATGCTGTTCGGTGCCATTGCCGGCTCTTCGGTTGCTGCAGCATCTGCTATCGGTAGTATTTTGGGTCCCCGTATGGAGGCGGAAGGATACTCGAAAGAGTTTGGAGCTGCTATAAATATTACCTCTTCTACGACTGGGCTTATTATCCCGCCCTCCAACACACTCATTGTATATTCACTGGCCAGTGGCGGAACCTCCATTGCGGCTCTTTTTATTGCGGGATATCTTCCGGGAATCCTGATTGGGCTTTCGCTCATGGCTGTCGCGGCAGTCTGGACGCTGTACAAGGATTTTCCAGTCGGAGAGCGCGGCACATTTAAAGAGCTAATCAAATCGTTCTTCGTTGCATTCCCAAGTCTTTTCCTGCTGGTGGTCATCATTGGTGGTATTGTTGTCGGCATTTTTACTGCAACTGAAGCGGCGGCTATCGCTGTAGTTTATACGCTCGTACTTGGCTACTTTTATAATGAAATTTCTTTCGGCGATCTGCCCGATATTCTAATGAATGCGGTCAAAACCACAGCTATAGTCATGCTTTTAATTGCCACCTCGGTGAGCATGTCTTGGGTAATGTCCTTCGAAAGTATTCCACAGGCAATCAGCGATGGGCTGTTATCACTCAGCGAGAGCAAGGTGGTTATCTTGCTGCTTATCAACCTCATCCTGCTGTTCGTGGGTATGTTTATGGACATGACGCCGGCCGTATTGATATTCACCCCGATCTTTCTGCCTATTGTGACTGAACTGGGTATGGACCCGATTCACTTTGGCATTATGATGGTACTGAATCTCTGCATCGGTATTTGTACACCGCCTGTAGGTACACTTCTATTCGTTGGCGTGAGTATAGCCGATACAACGATACCGAAGGTCATCAAGCCTTTGTTACCATTATTTGCGGCTATGCTTATTGCCCTGTTGCTTGTCACATTCTGGCCGGCACTTAGCATGTGGCTGCCACAACTGTTTGGTCTTGCGTAAGCTGAATTTTCTTTAGTCTGGTTTTAAAATTTTATTGTAGCATTGGACAAAGCTTGGAATTTAGTTTTCATCCATTTTAAAATTTTTAACGGAGTAGAAAAATGAAATACTTTCCCAGTATTCCTACGCGTTGTTACAAATGGTGTTACATGAAGCTTTAAAATACGGCTTTATGAAGCCTACGATTTGATTTCGCTATGATTACGGATCAGTAAAGTTGAGGGTTGAACTTGCTACATTTTGGTAGACACCCAGTTAAGCCATAGATTGTCGCTGCAATTTATGACAAGAAACAATTATGAGTAAATAAGAACCTACAGCAAAGAATTTAAACTGGACGTAATCCAGCAAAGTTACCAACCAGCGGGATAATCTCAGCGAGTTGGCCGATGAGTTAGGCATCAAGGTTGGTCTTATCTATGCTTGGGCGATCGGTGTACAAAAACCAATCCCCGCAAAGTTTCCCGGGCAAAGGGATTCCCAGTCTTGCCAAATAAATAGATTGCTAGTTCACGAAACAACTCGTGTGGCCAGATATTCTTAACCATGGACTCGCTCCGTTTTTCTCTACCACTCTATCTAATTTATGGATACCCACTCTCCCTCGATAACCGGAGATTCAAAACGTAAATGGCTCTCTTATTATGGGATTTAATTTCATTTAAATTCTGGTTGATTTGCTATACTTTTTTAAGTGTGGTCTTAATACGATGCCTTAAAATAGACTTGTAAGCTTCTGGATTGACTAAGTAAATAGGAGCATTTAAAACCTCATATTTGTTTGCCGCTTCGCGTACAAGTTCATCGACTGGTTGTTGGGCTTTTACTTGGTTGATATCTCCTGTTGAACTGTCGATAAGAAAATCCTGAATCAATTCGTCAAGGTTCCCAACCAATGATTTATAAGTGTACTTTCCATGAAGACCAATCCTGATATTCAGAAAGGAAATAGCATCCTCCAGGCATGCAAATTGACCAATAATTCGCAGTTTCCCCTCCAGTCGATTCATAATATCCTTCGAACAGTCGGGAATTCGTGCTCTCCGGCAGGTCCAGGGGTGATCTTTCATTTTAAGAACTTCTTCCCCATACGTATTAGATAGGCTCTCTATCAGTTGGGAATAATGAGGATTGGTCTTTGTTCCCTCAGAGAAGTACACATCCAATGTTTTTTTGTGATTTATCTTCCCTTCGGCAAATTCTAACATTGCTTTCCCAAGATAAATAAGATGATCCTGATAAAGCGTTCTTAAGGCTTCAACAAAATCCGGTCGAAAAGTCTCGGCCGTTCGTCCTGAAAAGTTTTTCAGACAAATTTGCAGCTGCTTTCGGTATTGTTGGGTTTCCTTTAAGAATTCAATCGCTGTGATACTTGGTGCCAAGCATCTACTCGCCTCAGACTCAAAACCATGATTTAGGCGCAGTTTCGAAAAGTAATCAGCTGTGATCTTGAGTAGTAAATCTCTCTTGGGAATAGTATGGGTTGGAACTAGTGGGGCTATCTTAGGCACTTTTATCTTTGATTAATCCATTTTTGTTTGCGGTGGCCAGTAAGTCTTTAGCAACAAGGTGTACATAACGGTTGGTTACCTCCAGGCTTTTATGACCCAGCATATTTTTGACTTCTATGACATTAAATCCATTTCGAAGCAAAAAGGTAGCACAGGAATGCCGCAGGCCATGGAAGTTGATCGTATCTTTTAAATCAGCTTCTTCGGTTGCATAGAACTTAAAGCGTTTCGAAACATTATCGCCCGTCATAGGGATTTCAAGCTTTGAGTTTGATTTGGGACTAGGAAATACGAGCCCTTTTTTCGGATTGCCCATCAACTTCCTCCATGCTTTTAGTCGCCAGTATAACGGGTCAAATATAGGAACTGTCCGTTCCTGGCCATTCTTGGTATCAGTAACTCTAAGAAACTGTTCTTTCAGATGTACGTGCTCCCATCGAAGTTGAACAATCTCTTTTCTTCTCAACCCCGTATAGAATGCAAGGGTGATCAGGGGCTTGAACCATAGTTGCATCTGATCTGTGGATTGTATTGCTCTGGCTTTCTTATGCTTTAGCTGGTAATCTCGGAACTTCTTGAAAATTATATTCAGATCTTTTTCCTCAATAATTTTGTCCACCAAATTATCTCTTGTCTTCGGCAAGTTTATTTTGTCACAGGGATTGGACTCAATGAATTCTTTTTCCACAACCCAGTTGAAGAATGCTTTCAGGTGCTTCAAGTAATTCTTCTTTGATGCGTTGGCTAACTTATCACGAAGACAAAAATTCCTGATATCATCAGCTGTAATCCTGGTAACCGGCATGGTATGCCCGACCTGATCCATGAATTGCCGAATGATATATTTGTAAGTCCTTTTGGTCTTTTCGGTTACATTCGTTTTCTCTTTCAGGAACTGTTTCTGGAGGCTATTCATAATAGGGCTTAACACAGATGTTCCTTCGAGATCCTGCATCTTTTCATATTCTTGCAGATTCCAGTTGTCGTCGAAGGGGTTAATCTCTCCAGCTTGATAGAGCTTCTCGTATTCTATCCTCTTTTGTTCGGCGATCTTTTTGTATCGCGTCCCAAGTGAATACGCTTTCTGAATTAGTTTGCCATCAACCCGAGTTGCAAAAACGATAGAGTAGTAGTTGTTACGCTTTCGAAGACTGGCCATATGCTCTCACATAAGTAGTTAAGGTTGGAGAGTAATGTAACATCATATGTAACATCAGTCCAGTAAAAAATGTATGATTTGGGAAAAGTTTTCACTCGGATGGGAGGCTTCTAGGTGGTATATATCAACAAAAAACCCCGCCTATCGTTAAATAAGTGGGGTTTTTGAAGTGTTTTAGAGGAGTACGCCCGGAAGGATTCGAACCCTCAGCCTTCTGATCCGAAGTCAGACGCTCTATCCAGTTGAGCTACGGGCGCAAAAAAGTACTACTCATTTCAGAAAGAGTCGAAAGGTAAGGAATAATTACCTTTTGTTCATTTAAAAAAATAAGATCTAATTTCATGGGTCTATAAAATGAATTTAGAAAATAAGCCGCTTACCTTAACAGTCGGTTTTACCTATTCAAATATGTATTGGCACAATACCATACTATTTTTCTAAAAACAGATTAACTCCACAATCTGTAAAAATGATGCAACTTTTTTGCTGTAAATGTTATTACAATAGGTCTAACCACAAACTAATCAAAGGAGTTATGAAACAGTTAGGGAAGCTATTGTTTGGTGCTAGCCTTGTAATGTTATTAGCAGGATGCAGCTCTGATAAGAAGGATTATTTAGACCGAATGGCAGAAGAGCATGATGGAGATGTTCCCGTTGAGAATGCGGCTTCGGAAATAAGTCTGTCAAGTGCAGTAACAGGTGAAGAGGTGACCTATGCTACTGTGAATGGAGAGGATATTACCGGATATCTAACTAAGCCTGAAGGCATGGACCAAAATCGGCCGGGACTTATTGTTATCCACGAGTGGTGGGGTCTTAATGACAACATTCGTATGATGACTGACAAGCTGGCTGGTGAGGGGTATACCGCCCTCGCAGTGGACTTGTACAATGGGAGAGTCGCTGAAACGCCGGAAAATGCAGGTAAATATGCAGGCTCCGTAAACAGTGAAGAGGCGATTGACAATTTAAAACAGGCCTATAACTATCTTGCCGAGCAACAGGGTGCAGCCAACATCGGAACTATCGGGTGGTGCTTTGGCGGTGGATGGTCACTCCAAACCGCCCTGGCACTCCCCCAACAGGTTGATGCCACCGTTATATACTATGGGCGACTTATTATCGAGAACGAACAGCTTAAAAAGCTGCAGATGCCTATTCTTGGCATTTTTGGGGCTGAAGATAGCGGTATACCACCAGAGCAAGTTAAAAAGTTTGAAGCGGCCCTGAATGAGGTGGGCGTAACTAATTCCATTCACATTTATGACGGGGCCGGCCACGCATTTGCAAATCCTTCTGGAAACCGGTATCAGAAAGAAGCGGCTGGAGATGCGTGGACTAAAACAACGGCGTTCTTTGAGAAGCATTTAAAATAAAAGAGTAAAGTTAAACCTAAATAAGTAAATCAGGCAGATAAGTTATGTCGTACACTGTTGAGATCCAGAGTATCAAAAATGTAACCCATGATGTTAAGCAGTTTACTTGTCAAAAGCCTGAAGGGTTTACATTTGAGCCCGGGCAGGCGACCGAAGTATCGGTTAACAAGGAGGGCTGGAAAGATGAAAAACGCCCCTTCACCTTTACTTCCTTAAATGATGATCCGCACCTGCAGTTTACGATCAAAATTTATGATGATCACGATGGGGTGACCAAGCAGATCGGCAAGCTGTCCGAAGGGGATGAATTTATCATTGATGACCCGTGGGGCACCATCCAGTACAAGGGGCCGGGAGTTTTTCTTGCCGGTGGCGCCGGTGTGACTCCGTTCATCGCCATTTTTAGGGACCTCTACAAAAAAGGAGAAGTCAATGGAAATAAGTTGATTTTTTCCAATAAGACCGACAGAGACATTATCCTTGAAGATGAGTTCGAAGAAATACTTGGTGACAACTTTGTCAATGTGATTACAGATGAACCAACCGATGAGTATGTCTATCTCGATGGTTTCATTGATAAGGCATATCTTGAACAGCAGATCGACGATTTCGATCAACCGTTTTATGTATGCGGGCCAATGGCGTTTAATGAAGCTATGATGGATTACCTTAAAGAATTAGGGGCAAGCCCGGATGCCCTGATTTTCGAGGAGTAGCAGAAAAAGTGTGCGACGCACTTTTGAAATGTGCCAACACGTTTAACCATCCTGTCCGATAGGTTCACGGTTTTCCCAGTCGCCCTGGAAAACGAATTCATCTATCTCTTTTCGTTTGCGACTGGATGGCGGATCAGCGTCGCCGAGGTATCCCAGCGCAATCCCCGTGAACGGTTCATAGCCCTCGGGAATACTGAATGTCTCCCGTGCTTTGTCAAGGTCAATACCTGCCATCTGGTGCAGATAGAGGTCATGATTGGTAGCTTCAAATGTAAGATGTGCAACGGCTTGCCCCAGGTCATGTTTGGCTGCCCTGTTTGTAGAACCGTTTCTTGAAAATTGGATTTTAACAATCGTGAGGATAAGGACAGGGGCTTCCTGTGCCCATCGTTGATTACCCGGCAAGAGCACGTCAAGCATCCTCTGGTATTTTTGCGGGTGTTCTTTGGTGGCAACGATAAAACGCCAGGGTTGTTCATTATAAGAGGATGGAGACCAGCGGGCAGCTTCAAATAATTGGCGCAACAGTTCACCATCAACAGCTTCATCAGAAAAAGAGCGCGGACTCCACCGCTGTTGAATTAAATCATGAACAGGGTATTCAACATCTGTATTGAGATTGGTTGTTTCAGTACTCATAAAGTTAAATGAAATTATGTCGTTCAAGTTTAAACAAGATAACGACTCGCTATTAATCAGCATTCCCAAAAGGAAAACAGAAGAGAGACTGGCAGAATCCTGGAAAGAATTTGAAAATGATTTGACACCATGGATCTAGAAAATATATCCCGTCTCCAGATTTGAAGCTTTGCCCAAGGATTGATATCCTGTTAGTTCGTGTTATAAAGACAGAAATCAGAATAAGAATGAAGATAAAATATAATGAAACTCGTAGATCCTTCAGGTAAGGAAGTAACTAGTAAGCAAAACGAGAATGCACAGGAGCTTGAAAAGCAGGTATCTAAAAAGGTAGAAACACTGTTGGAGCCGATTTTGAACAAGGTAAAACTTTCTGGTGCTCAGGTACCGCAGCAGCAGCTTGTACAGCTTAGCTCTATGGCGCACCAGATGCTCTTTAACCGAATGATATATAATTTGATTCAAAAGGTAGGCATCGAAAATATCGATGAGCTGCTTGGCGAAGATGATGTAGAAGAGTTGAAAACAGAACTGAGTAACCAGATTCAGATGGTGGATCAAGCTGAAATGCAGCAAAAAATGCAACAGCAACAACAGCAGCAAAAAGACAATCCTGAAAGCTAGCGGTCGTCGATCGTATTTGGTAAAAGGCCTGCATCCTTTGGATGTGGGCTTTTTTTATTAGGGAATTTATACAGATAGGGACGTGAAGAATTGAGCAGAAAAAAGGATGGACACTAAAAAAGACCGGAGTTCTTTCCGGCCTTTTTGAATCAACTGTTATTAAAATAGGGAGAATATGCTATGCAGATCAACTATAATTTTATTTATTAACTTATTATATAACTAATATATATCTATTCATAAACTAATGGAGAATTATTAGGTAGGTCGTGTAGATACGTGAAGGGGATAAAGTCCACTCCGTAACAAAGAGAGAAATTGATATTTGTTCAGGAATGTTATAAGCCAGCGCTTTCTTGTTAGTCGATAGCCATTCGGAAATTTAATTGAGCAGGATTAATTATAAGAAAGGAAAGTTGATGTCTCTATCGATATGAATGGAAGAAAAAAAGAAAAAGCCCGTTCATCTCGGGCCTTTTTGAATCAACTATTTTAAATATAAGGTGTTGAGGGTATTCGGATCAAGTTAATTTTTTGATAAGTATTTAATCTATAAGTAATGTATAACTAAGTTGTGATAAAAAGGAATTAAGGTGTGTTTTATATAGTATAGATAGACACGAGATTGATGCTAAATTTTGAGAGGTAGGTTATAAAATAAGCATTGCATCGCCGAAGGAGTAGAAGCGGTATTGCTCGTCAATGGCATGCTGGTATACGCGATGCATCTCTTCAAAGCCCATAAAAGCAGCCACCAGCATTAAAAGAGTACTTTTAGGTAGGTGGAAATTAGTGATCAGCGAATCGACGGCATTGAATTGATATCCCGGCCGAATAAAGATGTCTGTCTCTTTTGTTTCTGGTTTAAAATGTCTTGGTCTATCAGAATTTGATTCGAGCACCCGAATGCTGGTAGTGCCTATAGCGGTCAGGTGTGAAGATCGATTCAATTTTTGGGCAGTAGCATCATCTATCTCGTACCATTCGCTGTGCATCGTATGTTCATCAATATCTTTCGTTTTTACCGGTGCAAAAGTTCCAAGTCCAACGTGCAGGGTTACTTCTGCCCAGCCAATGTCTGAGTCCCCGATTTTTTGTACGAGATTATCCGTAAAATGGAGCCCTGCAGTTGGGGCCGCCTTGCTACCCAGGTCGCGAGCATACACCGTCTGGTATTCCTCAGATAGCTCCTCATTCTGTTTAATATATGGCGGGAACGGGGTGTACTTGTAGGTTTCGTAAATGGGATCTCTCAGGCTTGGTGACAGGCGGAGTGTGCGGATCCCCTCCTCGTCAATCGAAAGTACTTCTGCCGAAATTTGATCCGCCAGTTCAACAACCCCCCCTTCTCTGAATTTTTTTCCTGGCCGCACCATCGCGCGTACGGTTTCTGGATTCAAAGTTTCAAGAACAAATATCTCGCGAGTTCCGCCATCGAACAACAGGCGGCATTTTTCGACTTTGCTATTGTTTGCTACCAAGGTGGTTTCAGCCGGGAGGTAGTCCAGGATGTTATAAAAGTGATCGTCGGTTATTGTTTTTGAAGAGCGATCATAGACCAACAGCCGCGCGTGGTCTCGGGGAGAAGCGGGCTCCTGGGCTATCAGTTTTTCGGGAAGCTCGTAATCAAAATCGGAAAGGGAATAACTCATGTCTGGATATTCTGGCAACAGCTAAGAATGAATGATTGACGGTGGAATCTAAAAAATATTTTAAGCCGATGTGAAGCATTTTTGACCCGGCGTGGGGCTAATCAAAAGGGAGTTCAAGTTGTTCGTATATGCCTTCATCATTGAGATTCAAATTGGAAAGCGTGATCCCCAGCAATCGCACTTTTCGCTTGCCGGCCTGGGTTTGTTCCAGCAGTATTTTTGCTGCTTCGGCTATATCACTTCCCTCATCAATATAATGGTCAAATGAGGTGCTTCTTGTTATTGTCTCGAAGTCTGAATAGCGAACTTTGATCGTGATCGTTTTGCCGGCCACATTTTTTTGCTTTAAGCGTTCGGATATTTTTTCTGCCAACTCATCAAAAAAATTATTGATCCACTCGATATCGTCTACATCTTCAGAGAACGTTCGTTCTTTGCCCAGCGATTTACGGATCCGGTCGGTTTTCACCTGCCGGTTGTCTACCCCGCGAACAATACGGTAGTAAAATCGCCCGGTCTTACCGAAATGCTCTACAAGATCTATTTTCGACCATTTTTTTAGATCCGCACCTGTTTTAATACCCAGAGAATGCATCTTTTTCTCTGTGGCATCCCCAATACCGTAGAATTCCCCGATATTGAGTTGCTCTAAAAAATCGGGGGCTTTCTCGGGCGTGATTACCGCAAGTCCGTCGGGTTTGTCGAGATCGGATGCGACCTTCGCCAAAAACTTATTATAAGATACACCCGCCGATGCGTTCAGGTTTACCTGATGTTTAATGAGCTCACGTATTTTTTGAGCAATCAGGGTGGCAGAGGGGATATCCTGGTGGTTTTCAGTGACGTCCA
Organism: Aliifodinibius sp. S!AR15-10; assembly: GCF_031569985.1. Classification (NCBI taxonomy): domain Bacteria; kingdom Pseudomonadati; phylum Balneolota; class Balneolia; order Balneolales; family Balneolaceae; genus Fodinibius; species Aliifodinibius sp. S!AR15-10. The sequence goes on from NZ_JAMQKA010000032.1 coordinate 9,869, forward strand.
AGAAGGCTTCGTCCAGCGAAAGGGGTTCCACAAGGTCGGTAAACTGGAAAAAGATTTCACGAACCTGGCTTGAGACTTTGCGGTATACTTCAAATCGGGGCTTCACAAAAATGGCGTGGGGACAGAGTCGCACAGCTTTGGCGGCGGGCATGGCCGAATGAACGCCATATTTTCGAACTTCATAACTGGCAGCGGCTACCACTCCGCGTCCTTCCGGCGATCCACCCACAATGACGGGCTTGCCACGATACTCCGGGAAGTCACGCTGCTCAACAGATGCATAAAAAGCATCCATGTCGATATGTATGATTTTCCGTGTTTTTTCTGGTTTCGGCATAGACAATAAATTATTATACCGGAATTTAACAGTTATGCTTCGAATTTTAAGCATGTTCCCTATATTTACAGGCACAAAATTTCAACAAAGTTTATTGGAGGTTATCTCAGATGGAACAGGTAAGTGGAGAAATAGTTTTTTGGCTTCTGGCACTCGGGGCACTGACCGGATGGCTATCACAGTTAGTTATGGGGAAAGATGGATTTGGTTTAGTTCCTAACTTGATTGGCGGCGCGTTTGGCAGTTTGGTAACGGGCCTGCTGGCACTTTCACTTAATCTCCCGGGTACCCTCCTGTTTGGCTTTCTTGGATGTATGTCGATCTTATTCCTGGCGAATGTTTTTAGTGTCGGTTCCGCGCACGAGACAGGCATGAAAGTCAGCAAACAAGAGTAGGTGTTAAATATTTTTTAACTCCTATCTTAAATAGACGTTCGATTCCTGAATCGAATTTGATGGAATAAGGCCTATTTTTTAGGAGAATTGCCTCGTCGGCAAAATATTTTTCCTAATTTTGCATTAGTGAAAAAAATATTAGGACTTTTCCTGAAATTTTGTACTTTATGTGTAGGGATTGTGATGGGATGATAACAAAAAAGGCCTCGTTTTAGCGTCGAGGCCTTTTTTATCCCACCTGCCATTCTTCATTTGTTTCCCTTTTTTTGCCCTCTATCCAATTTTTTAGACTTATTTCCAGTCTTTATGTTCCTGGTGCAACTTTCAAAAGCGTAAATCCGTGCAAAAGAACTAATGAAATAAGATGAAAAATAGATTTTGCACGCTATGTCTACCGTGGGCTCTGACCGATCATCGTTAAAACAACTGCGTGAGCTGGACGCACAATTTGACGCACAGCTTGCCGAGTATTCATCCCCGAAGAAAAATCCCAAGCCTGCAAAAAAAGGCAAAAAACCGTTTTTACTTTACAGGTGGATTGCAAAATTACTGGTTGCCATTGGACTGTTGCTACTTCCCTTTTTCCTGTTAATTAGAGTCTCGCTATTTACGTATTCCTCATATGGATTGAATGGCTGGTTGGCACTCGGCTCTGGCGTGCTGGCTACAATCACGCTCTTGGTTTTTTATGGATCATATTTATCATTTCGGTTTAGTGGTAAGGCCCGGATGAGGAAATTTTTATTCCAGTCGACGGCTGTTATGGTTTTGTCTTACTGTTGCTATGCCTTGTTATACCTTTCTAGCATGAATGTTAAAAACGAGCAGGAACGCGCACATTACCGGTCGCTGCACCCAATCCTGAGAGTAACTGTTGCTACTGCAACGCTGGCGGATTCTGATCTTGTCATAACTGATATGCACCGAACGCCGGAGGAGTATCTCAAAATGGGTTTAACACCGCGCCAGCAGTCATTGCACTACCACCAGCCGACGGGTTATGTGCATGCAGTAGACTTGCGAACAAGGGGACGGGCGGAATGGAAAAACTGGTTGACCGCTCATCTGCTGAACATGCTGGGTTATCAAACGCTGCGTCATGTGGGTACGGCCGACCATTTGCACGTGCCTCTGCCGTTGAATGATTGATCAAACTAATGTAGCTTGCACACGGATATTTCAGGTTCTACCTAAGAATGTTGAATCAAAAAATGCTTACATATGAGTCAAAAGAAGACCTACTCATTGTGGCTTCGTCCATTTGGTGACGTTGCATACAGTTTGAAGGAGCGAATCAAAAAGCTAAGCGAAAAGAATAAAACTCCTGTTTTTGATCCTCATGTTACCCTGCTTGGGGGACTGCAACTCGGAGAGACAGAGCTGATACAACTGACCGATACGCTGGCGAGGTCGCTGCATCCTTTTGAGGTATTGCTCACACGGGCGGGATACACGGATACCTATTACCAGTCACTCTTTGTCCATGCCGAAGAAAATAAAGGCATCATAAATGCGAGAAAAACGGCAGAAAAGCTATTCAATATCTCCTCAGAAGAGGAGTATGTGCCCCACTTAAGTCTGCTCTATGGCGATCTGTCCAGGAAGGAAAAAGAGCGCATCCTCAATGTGATGGGACGTGAATTCCATATCCGGTTTGAGGTGCACAATGTGCTATTGATGAATACTACCGGGAAGCCCGCAGAGTGGAAAAAAATTCACTCCTCGGAGTTTAAGAAGCCAGATGAATGAGATGGTACTAATTGCTGTTGGACAGCATGTGATGCGTTGGCTAGCAAATGAGAATTTATTAAATAGACCCAGACGTACCCTAAAATCATTAGTTATTTATGTCAGACTATCAATTTTTTGCCCAGGTAAATAAAGCATTTGACAAGGCCGCTCAGCACTCTCGTTTTGATAAAGGCCTGTTGCATCAAATAAAAATTTGTAACACCGTTTATCACGTCACGTTTCCCCTTCGCAGGGATGACGGCAGCATTGAGGTGATCCAGGGTTGGCGTGTAGAACACAGTCACCATAAGTTACCGACCAAAGGGGGGATTCGATTTAGTACCACGGTAAATGAGGATGAAACGATGGCCCTGGCCGCCTTGATGACCTACAAGTGTGCAGTGGTCGATGTTCCGTTTGGTGGAGCAAAAGGCGGTATCAAGATCGATAAAAACAACTTTTCGGATGCTGAAATAGAGCGTATTACACGCCGCTATACCTTTGAGCTTATCAAAAAGGATTTTATTGGCCCCGGTTCCGATGTGCCAGCTCCCGATTACGGGACGGGCGCCAGAGAAATGGGCTGGATCCTGGATACGTACCGGCAGCTCTCAAACGATATAAACAGCGAGGGGTGCGTGACCGGAAAGCCTATTCCCCAGGGCGGAATCCGTGGGCGTACGGAAGCCACCGGTCGCGGAGTATTTTTTGGCGTGCGCGAGGCGTGCAAAAACAAAGACGATATGAAGGAGCTTGGCCTGGAGCCGAGCATTGAAGGTAAAACTTTTGTTGTGCAGGGACTGGGTAACGTCGGATACCACTCAGCAAAGTATATGAGCGAAGCCGGGGCTAAACTAGTAGGAGTAGCCGAAATTGAAGGTTCTATTTATGATCCCAACGGTATAGACCTGGAGAAGTTGGTGGAATACCGAAAAGAGACCGGTTCAATTATAGGCTTCGAGAGTACCAAGGAGCTGGAAAATAACAAGGCGGTCATGGAGGCCGAATGCGATATCCTGATACCTGCTGCTCTGGAGAATCAGATAAATGCAGATAATGCATCTAATGTGAAAGCCAAAATTATTGCCGAAGCGGCCAACGGTCCCACCACTTCAGAAGCCCATGAAATTATGAAAAGCCGGGGCGCTCTGATTATCCCGGACAACTATCTGAATGCGGGTGGAGTGACAGTATCCTACTTCGAATGGCTTAAAAACCTGTCTCACGTGCGCTTCGGGCGGCTAGAAAAAAGAGCCGAAGAGACCAGCTATCGAAAAATTCTTAGTGTAGTTGAGAATATCTCGGACCGAACATTTACGGAAGAGGAGATGCAGTCGCTGGCCCATGGAGCGGGGGAATACGAGCTGGTGGATTCCGGCTTGGAAGAGACGATGGTTAATGCATATAACGAAATTAATGAGCTCCGTAAAAAGCATAATATCGATCTTCGAACAGCCGCATTCCTGAATGCCATTGAAAAGGTTGGCATTATGTACGAACAGATGGGCATTTTCCCATAAAAAAGAAGCCCCGACTTTGCGGGGCCTCGCTTTGTATATAGGTATAATTCTAGAGCCTTGTAACAACTGGAGTAATCATCTTTATAAGCGTAGCCTTACTAGGCTCTGAAGACCAATACGCATTTAAAAACCGATTGTTACAATGTTTTCATTTTATATGATGATGTTTGTCGTTCCGGTTGCCATTATGCTATTTGGTTTCTGGCTGGCCCATAAAGCAAAAACAGGATAAGATTGGACGAAAGCCAGGTCATTTCCATAGCGGTCAATGAGTATGCAGTCGGGGCCTTTGTGGGATATCTGTTGTTATTGGTGGGAATCGGTCTCTACTCCTCCCGTTTTTCTTCAGAGGGAATCAGCGAGTTTTTTATTGGCGGGCGAAAGATGAACCGTTTTGTCATCGCGCTGTCTGCCGTTGTTTCGGGTCGTAGTGCATGGCTGCTGCTCGGAGTTACCGGCATGGCCTACAGCCAGGGCGCCTCTGCTGTTTGGGCGGTTATCGGGTATATTGTGGTGGAGCTTTTCCTCTTCCTTTATTATGCCCGCCGGCTGCGCAACTTTTCCGAAGCTTACGACTGCATCACCGTTCCCGACTTTTTTGCAGAACGCTTCAACGATAAAAATGGAACGCTGCGCATCGCCCTGGTTGTAGTATTCCTGATTTTCATGGTGGGATATGTCTCATCCCAATTTGTGGCCGGTGGCAAGGCATTTGCTTCCAGCTTTCATATTGAGCAGACAACCGGAATCGTGCTTTCGGCGGCTATAATCCTGGCCTATACCGTACTTGGTGGATTCCTGGCGGTCAGCCTCACAGATATGTTCCAGGCCATTTTCATGATTTTTGCACTGGTTGTGCTGCCGTTTATTGCTGTCATTGATGCCGGTGGACTCCAGGCAGTTCTTTCCGAACTCACCAATCTGGATGCCTCGTTGGTCGACCCATTAGCACTTTCCATGGGTGGGCTGTTCGGCTTCCTGGGGATAGGGCTAGGTTCACCGGGCAACCCTCATATCCTTTCCCGCTATATGGCGATCGATGATGTGGAGCAGCTTCGTTGGACAGCTGTGGTGGGCACTATCTGGAACGTGGTGATGGCCTGGGGCGCCCTGTTCATCGGGCTGGCCGGACGAGTCTATTTCCCTGAGGTGGAAATGTTGCTCGCCGCTGACCAAGAGAATCTCTATCCCGTATTGGCACAGCAGCACCTGCATCCCATCCTGTTTGGAGTAGTTGTTGCATCAATTTTTGCTGCTATCATGTCCACAGCCGACTCCCAGCTGCTGGTCGCGGCCTCTGCCGTTGTCCGGGATGTCTACGATCGCATCCTTGCAAAAGGCAAGGAGATCCCGCAGAAAACATTGGTGCTCTACAGCCGGATTGTTGTATTGGGTCTTGTGATTATTGCCCTCGCATTTGGCATTTTTGCACAGGAATATGTGTTTTGGCTGGTGCTGTTTGCCTGGGCAGGTTTGGGTGCCGCCATCGGGCCGACCTCTATTCTTGCGCTTTATTGGCGTGGCACTACTAAAGCAGGCATTTTCGCGGGATTATTTACCGGGACCGCAGTTACCCTTATTTGGTATTACGTGCCTGTTTTGAAAAACAGTCTTTATGAGCTGATCCCCGCCTTTCTCCTGGCTTTGCTGGCAACGTGGCTGGTCAGCCTCTTCACGAAGAAGCCCGAAAATATTGATGAGGCATTCATCGAGCTGGAGAAGTGAAGTGCGGATGATCGGAAGAAAAGGAGACCGGAAACCGGAAAATTTCCAAAAAAAATATAAAATCGATTTGACAGCAGTAACTAGAAGATATATGTCGTCTCCCGTCATTTTCTCCTTTCACCTTTCCCGCATTTTCCTTAGCCTTTCAGTCAGACAATAAGAACTTAAGGGATCGGGCTTGTGGAGAAAATAATATCCAAGGATAACAAGTGGTTGTGGAACGAAGGTAAATATCACCGGGCGTACGAATTACTTGGTGCTCATCTCACAGAGAAAGATGGTGAAAAGGGCGTTCAATTTACGGTTTGGGCTCCCAATGCCCATCGCGTAAGTGTTGTTGGAGACTTCAACAACTGGAATGGCGATGTTGATGTTATGGAAAAAGATCATGATAGCGGGCTGTGGAGCACTTTTGTCCCGGGGGTGGAAAAATGGGCATTGTATAAATATGAGCTAAAAACTGGAGAACACACTCCTCCTTTTCTAAAGGCGGATCCCTATGCATATGTAAGCGAGCTACGCCCTAAAGTGGCATCTTTGGTCTACGACGTGGACAGCTATTCCTGGGAGGATGATGAATGGATGGCCCAGCGGCAAGAGCGTCAGAGGCATGATAGGCCGATGTCGATTTATGAAGTACATCTGGGCTCGTGGCGCCGCAAAGGTGAGCACCAGGAATACCTGACCTACAGGGAGCTGGCTGATGAGCTGGTTTCTTACGTCAGTGAGATGGGCTTTACGCATATCGAGCTGATGCCGGTGGCCGAGCACCCGTACGATCCCTCATGGGGATACCAGATTATGGGTTATTTTGCGCCCACCAGTCGTTTTGGGGATCCGGATGACTTTATGTATTTCGTGGATCAGTGCCATAAAAATGACATAGGGGTACTGCTTGATTGGGTACCCGCTCACTTTCCACGGGATGAACAGGGGCTACAGATGTATGACGGGTCTCCGCTCTACGAATATGAAGATCCCAAACGGCGTGAGCAAAAAGACTGGGGTACCCACATTTTTGATTACGGCAAGGCGGGTGTGCGCAATTTCCTGCTTTCCAATGCTCTTTTTTGGTGCGACAAATACCATATCGACGGTCTGCGCGTCGATGCGGTAGCCGCAATGCTATACCTGGATTATTCCAAAGAAGACGGGGAGTGGTCGCCCAATGAGTACGGCGGCCGTGAGCACTTGGAGGCGATTGAGTTTCTCAAGCAGTTCAATGCCATGATCCACAAGGAATACCCCGGCATACTGACATTTGCAGAGGAGTCGACCTCATGGCCGGGGGTAACGCATCCTACCGAGCACGGCGGCTTGGGATTCGACTTTAAATGGAATATGGGCTGGATGAACGACACACTGACCTATATGGAGATGGAACCGGGCGATCGCCGCCTGAATGCGGACAACATAACCTTCCCGATGGTGTATGCCATGTCAGAAAACTTCGTGCTCCCCCTTTCACACGATGAAGTGGTGCATATGAAGAAGCCACTTGTATACAAAAGTCCGGGCTTCCACCATGAACAGTTCCCGAATCTAAGGTTGTTGTACCTCTACCAAATGGGCCATCCCGGAAAAAAATTACTGTTTATGGGTGGAGAGTTCGGTCAAACCAGCGAGTGGGCTGAAGATAAATCTCTAGACTGGCACCTGCTGGAATATGATCCACATCGCGGGGTGAAACGTTTTTACAAGGATCTGTTGGCCCTTTACAGGGAGGAAGAGAGTCTGTTCGAGCAGGATAACCGATATGAAGGTTTTGAGTGGACTGACCTGGGCCGAACACATGGCGGAGTCTTTTCATTTCTGCGAAAAGCCCGTGATCCCAGCAACCATCTGCTTTTTATTTTAAACTTTTCCGATGACGTCATCGGGGAGTATAAGCCGGGGCCGTTCCAGGGGGTGGATTACAAGGTAATATTGAATAGTGATTCTCGTTTCTATGGCGGTAACGATCAGGGTGGGATTATTGACCGATTTAATAATTCGGTACCGGTTGCCCCCTTTTCAGGGTTAATCCTTAAACCGGAAGAACAGTGAGACGGTTATTTTGCAATCAAATTTTGATCTTACCTGAGGATTCCTTACTAATAAAAGCCTGTTTCTATAAAATAACACGTGCGTCGGGGTGTTGTGAAGCAAACTTTATTAACAGGCTTCATTTTAGTATCTTAGACCGTTTAAATTTCAATTTCAAATAGGCAAATGGCATTTAAACTTAACCATCTTCCGAAACGAACGAGCAAACCGCGCGAAAAGGGTGTCACCCTAGTTTTGGACAAAGGCTTAAGTGTTAGGCAGGCTGAAGATTTTTGTGAATCCAGTTCCAACTATATTGACATTGTCAAGTTGGGCTGGGGCACGAGTTATGTTACACAGAATTTAGAAGACAAGCTCTCCGTTTACGCCAATGCAAACATCCCTGTTTATTTTGGGGGTACACTGTTTGAGGCGTATATGTTGCGCGACCAGCTGGATGGATATCGCCAGCTGCTGGATCGTTTTGGTATAGAATATCTGGAAGTTTCCAATGGCACTATTTGGCTCTCTGATCAGCGAAAGCTTGAGATTATACGTGATTTAAGTCGTGATTATACGGTGCTTTCAGAAGTTGGGAGTAAAAATCCCAATGATATTATTCCTCCTTACAAGTGGGTGAAAATGATTGAACGAGAGCTGGATGCTGGTGCCTGGAAGATCATATGTGAAGCACGAGAGAGTGGAACGGTCGGTGTCTTCCGGCCCAATGGTGAAGTTCGGTCGGGATTAATTGATGAGATTGCCGACCAGATCTCTGTGGAAAACTTGATTTTTGAAGCTCCCAAAAAAGAACAGCAGGTTTGGTTCATCAAAAAGTTTGGCAGTAATGTCAATCTTGGAAATATTCAGCCTTCCGAAGTGATACCTGTTGAGACTCTGCGTCTTGGCCTGCGAAGCGATACGCTGTTTGATTTCTACTCACTTAATGATGAAGAGATGGATCAGCTCTACATAGAAAAAGAGTTGAACGAAGAGAATAATGAGAACGACGAATAATATTACTCACCCCAATTTTATAGCCATCACAATTATATGAAAGTATTATACGCTGCTGCCGAGATATCTCCGTTTGCACGAATGACAAATACTGCGGATCTGCTGAGGTTTTTGCCGGCATCCCTTCAAGACAAAGGATACGAAATACGTATTCTGCTACCAAAATACGGCACAATCAACGACCGAAGGAATCGATTGCACGAGGTTATTCGGCTCTCTGGAATTGAGGTGGAGGTAGGCGACCAAATAGAAAGCATGCGTATAAAAGTGGCGAGCATTCCAAATGCCAAGCTGCAGGTCTACTTTTTGGACAATGATGCCTTTTTTGAGCGAAAAGCGCTGTTTCTGAATCCTGAGACCAACGAGCATTACGATGATAACGATCAGCGACTGGTCTTCTACAATAAAGGAGTGTTGGAAACAGTTAAGAAGTTGGGTTGGGAGCCAGACATTATTCATTGTCATGACTGGCCGGCCGGCTTGATACCATTACTGGTAAGGGAAAAATACAAGGACGTAGGCATTTTTAAGAATTCGAAAATTGTATACAACATCCATCACCCTGAAAATCACGGCATTTTTGACCAATCGCTGTTGGATCTGATCGGGTTGCCTGATTCATTTGATCGCGACCAAGTAGTGGAGGACGGCAAAGTTGATCTGCGAACAATTGGTTTGAAATTCAGTGATGCGGTGGTTACTGGTAATCATCTGACCGACCAACTCAATGGTTTGTTTGAGAAAATGGGCATTGAGCCAACCAAGATTCAAGGTTCCCCGGAAAGCGTTTCCAATCAGTTTGCCGACTATTATGATGAGTTGGCTGGTGAATAGCGCTGCATTAAATGATACCAAATTAGATTTTACATACTGTTAATTTAGCTTATGAATACTGCACAATATCGTGCATTAGCAAGCAGAAATATCCTGTTTCTGTTATTGACTTCGTGTTTGACCTTTTTAATCGTGGGATGTGAAGATCCCGGAGTTGTGGGAGGAGGTTTTACCGATACCAATACCGCTGTCAAGGTGGATACCCTGATGGTGAATGGTATTGAAACTGAGTCCTACAATTTTTATTCGGGTAATTTAACCTACTTTTCGGTCGGGCAATTCAGCGATCCCCTCTTTGGAGACATGAAGGCAACCGGTCTGATTCGTCCCCAGCTTATTTCAACAAGCTCTGAGATGGCGGACACTGCCAATATGAAGCTGCGACTGGTCTTTAACCAGGATGTTATCTATGGCGATTCCCTGCATACCGCTGAGTTTGATATTATAGAACTCAACCAGGTTTGGCGCGGTAATGCGTGGAATTTGAAGGATGAGCCTCAATTTGATGAGAATGCCACTGTCGCTTCCTTTACAGTTGAAAAGGAGGATTCGATAGAAGTAGATCTTTCCGAAAGCTGGATGCAGGCCTACCGGGAGTTTGCCACAAGCGAGGCCGCTGATCGCGATTCAACATACCGCATCAACTTCCCGGGTCTGGCGATAGTGCCAAAAAGTTCGGGTAAAATTATACCGATCGATGCCCAGGAAAGTGATTTTATTATTGAAAATCCGGAAAGCGATACCCTGCAGGTTTCCGCTCGCGATTGGGCCTACAGCCTTGATCGGGCGAATGTGAGTGCAGCACCCAGTCAAACATTTAAGCTGCACAGTACCTTTGAGCAAGTAATAAATTTTGATCTGGATCTGACACGGGAAAATATCGGGTCGGTGAATCTATCAAAGGTAGAACTGGTATTTTATGAGGATCGCTCAGAGTTGGACGGGTCTCTCAGCCAGATGCCTCCAAGCACAGGGCGCGCTCCCATTACTTCCGCACGGTTGCAGCTGGTAGAACCGAGCAACATACCCATTGTATTGCAAACGGGTTCGATTCTGTCCAATGCAAATTACGACGAGGAGGAAGGTAGTTACCGATTTGATATTACCTCGTTTACTAACAGCGTGCTGATAGACGGGATACCCTCGGAACTTAAGTTCTATGTTAGCCTAGAAACCAATAGTGGTATAATTCGGTCAAGTTTAATACACGATGAGGAGGCACCGGCAGAAAAGCGGCCTAAAATCATTGTCACATACGTACAAAACCAAGAAAGTTAAATATTGAAGAAATTCTTTTTCATAGCGGTTATATGTAACCTGGTAACGATTCAAGCTTTGGCCCAGACCCCTGGCGATCAGGCACAGACGGGCTCCATCTACTCAAAGATTGGTGTGGGAATGCCCGTAGATTTTACCTCATCCAGTGCTGACGGGATGGGTGCCTTGGGCGTTTCGTTCAACGAAACCAATGTAGCCGGATTGGCTAACCCCGCCACATGGGGCAACATGGCCTGTTTTGAACGCGAGGGTATGGGATGCTTTGCATTGGCCTCGGGCGGATTTTCATTGGAGCATGTACAGGGAACCGATAACCTGGGATTGAATGGGAGTTCAGGACGCACGGAAAGCTCTGTATTTTCAGCTAACCATTTTCAGCTTCAGCTTCCGGTAAAAAAGAATAGGATCGGAATTTCTGCATCGATCACCCCCTTGACGCGATCCAATTACAGTATCATTGGCCGCAATACATGGGCCTCAGGACCAGGTGGACAAGTAGATACGGCTACGGTACGGAATGTGGGATCTGGAGGAATTAACAGTCTTGAGCTGGGATTCGGCTGGGAAATTAACCGAAATATCTCTGTCGGTTATGCAGGTTCGCTTGTGCTGGCATCGATGGAGAAAGATGTAACAACGGTATTCCAGGAAAGTGGTTATCAGACTGTGGAATACAGTATGCAGACAAGCGGCACAGGTTTTGGAAATCGATTTGGCGCACTGATTACTCTTCCCAATGTATTAAAACAACGTGATTACCTGCGGATTGGTGCAGCGGTAAATCTGCCGGTGGTGATTGATGCCAAACGTACCCAGAAGTCTGAGAAACAACTGGGAACCAATACTATAGAAACTGTTACTGTAAGCGACGGTCAGGGCCTGGGCAGTGGAGAGTTGAGGTTGCCCCTCGAGTTAAGTGGTGGACTGACATACCAAATTAATCCCCGACTTTCGTTTACTACTGAGGCATTGTATGAACAATGGTCAGATTTTGGATACGATTTTAACAGCGGACTTCGAAAAGAGGAGCAGCTGGGGGACCGATATAAAGCTGCTTTTGGAATAAGATATTTTCCTTTTGTGTCAGGATCTAATAAATTTCTATCTCGTTTTAAATATCGAGCCGGGGTTTCTTACGATACAGGGCATTTAAATATCGATGGAAAAAAGATTGAAACCATATTATTTTCTGCTGGTCTTGGAGTTCCATCACCGAATTCTAACTCCTCTGTTGATATAAGTTTTCACTACGGTTTGAGAGGTACTGAAGCCCAAAATCTGGTCAAAGAATCGATTTGGGGAGTGAAGCTCTCTATTAATTTAGCTGAACTGGTGTTTAGTCAGCCCAAATTGCAGTAAAATATTTTCGGTACTTTAGGAGTTTTCTTACAACAAGTAAATATTCACCAAATACTGAGTCATGAAAAAACTGGTACTTGCAATAGGGTTATTGATACTTTGCAATCCATTTGCTTCTATTGCACAAGAAGCACAACCACCCATGGGGTTGGATGAGCTATCAGCTTATTCGATATACTACGAAAATTATAAAAATGAAGAATATGAAGGTGCTATTCGCTATGGCCGATGGATTTATAAGTCGATGCCCCAGAAGCTGAAAGGATATTCGCGCTTTGATCTGGAAACCAATCTTAACCGTTTGATAACAGCCTATAGCGAGGTTGCCAAGCAGAAAGAAGATCCCAGTGTTCGTTCAGCTTACCTGGATACGGCACAGACAATTTTTGAAAACGTTTATACTGAGTTCGGGGAAGACCAAATAAATATGTTTGACTGGAAGTTCAAGCAGGCCCGCTTCCTACAGGAAAATTCCGATTTTGTCGATAACGGTCTTTCAAAAGCGTACGGCATCTATATGGAGCTTTTCAAATCCGATCCTGAAAAGTTTACCAAACAGGGAGAGGGGTATTACGTTCAAGTAACCCTGCAGAACCTGATAAGTGACGGCAAGGAAGACCAAGCGCTGGCTATGATCGATACTGCAGAACCGTATGCCAGCCCAAAATTACTGGACTATTTTGACAAAGTTCGCAACCAGTTGTTTGACTCACCTGAAGAGCGTATCACGTTCCTTGAAGGCAAGCTCGAGCAAAACCCTGACAGCCTGGGTTTATTGCAGGATCTGGCAGATCTCTACAACCAGCAGGGACAAACGGACAAGGTCCGAGAAATTCGGAACAAGCTGTATGAAATTGAGCCAAATTTTGAGAATACGCGGGCACTTGCCGACTACGCCATTAACAACGCCAACTACGATCAGGCACTTAAATACCTGAAAGAAGCACTTGGCAAAACGGATGATCAGACTCAGAAGGCGGGAGTTGCCCTTGACATGTCGGAGGCTTACCTCAACAAAGGGGACCTGCAGCAGGCACGCAGCTTTGCTCGCCAGGCGATGAATTTTAATTCCCAATGGGGACAGCCACACATGCAGATGGCGTCCATTTACAGTCAGGCAGTACAACAGTGTACGGAAGGGCGAAAAATGGATCGAAAAGATAAGGTGGTCTACTGGTTGGTCTTGGATCATCTAGACCGAGCACGTCAGTTGGAGTCTTCTCTTGCAAGCCAGGTGCAAAATCAATACAGTTCATATAAGCCGGTTACATTGACAACTGAGGAGAAGTTTTTCTGGCAACCACCGTTGGAGGCAGGACAGGACATTGAGGTAGACAGCAACCTGATGCCTTGTTATGACTGGATTGATGAAACAACAACGGTTCGATAAGTTTTAAAATAAGCCAAACATTCTTATCTTCTCTAATAGATATTAGAATTCGCAGTGCAGCAGGCTAAGCTGCACTGCTCTTTTCTTCACCTCTCAAGAACTTCTTAACTTATTTACGTAGGACCAATCTTTTTGCTTCAGCCTGTCCGAGACGCAATTTGCATGTAGCTGAGCAGGATTGTTAGTTTAACTCAAATTATTGATGTATGGGACGTTCCAGAAACAAGAAAAATCGCGGTAGAAAAAACAAAGGCAAAACCAACGTCTTTGTACCCCGTTTTAATGAGAACCACAATGTGGAAGTGGCTGGTAAATATCGGGGAGTGTTAGAAATAAATGAGAAAACGTACGGTTTCGCACGAAAGATCGACCATGAGTTTAGTTATGAACCGCGCGATCCTTTTTTGAAGCCGGACGAGGTAAAACATCATGATCTGCGCCCGGGTCTTATTTTAGAAGGGGAATATGAAGAGGATGGACATGGTCACCGTCACATCCATTCTATCGAAAAGATCAATGACCGTGATCCCAAACACTGGCAGCTGGCTACCCGTTTTGAGCTTCAGACCCCTATCATGCCGAACCAGCAGGTTAAGCTGGGCTACGATGCCGACGACATCGAGATGCGGGTGATGGATCTGGTCTCCCCCATCGGAAAAGGGCAGCGTGCACTAATTGTAGCGCCGCCGCGAACCGGGAAAACGGTACTTTTGAAGAAGATTGCTGAATCACTCACCAAGCATCATCCGGACATCCATACCAGCGTGCTGCTGGTTGATGAGCGCCCGGAAGAGGTGACCGACTTTATGCGAAGCACCGATGCCCAGGTCTTTGCCTCTTCAAACGATAATCCCACCCAGAGCCACGTACGCGTCAGTGAATTGGCGCTGGGCTACGTAAAGCGCATGGCTGAGCTTGGGGATGATTCGGTGCTGCTGATTGACTCGCTGACGCGCTTGGGGCGAGCCTATAATAACATACAGAGTGGAAGTGGTAAAACGCTTTCCGGTGGACTTGATGTCCGCGCCCTGGAGATTCCGAAGAAAATTTTTGGTTCAGCCCGTAAAATTGAGGGCGGTGGATCGCTAACCATTATTGCCACCTGCTTGATCGAGACCAATTCCCGAATGGATGACCTGATTTTCGAGGAGTTCAAGGGAACCGGTAATATGGAGCTGGTGCTGGATCGCGAGCTGGCTAACGACCGAATTTTCCCGGCTATAAATATTGCCGCTTCCGGAACGAGAAACGAGGAGCGTTTCATCGAAGATTCGCTGGAGGAGCGGAATATGGTCCGCCGTTACCTGCTGAAGAAATCACCAAAGGAAAGTATGCAGAGCCTGCTGAAAGTGTTACGTAACACCGACAGCAACGAAGAGCTGCTCAACCAGATTGCTGCGATGGTGTAGGTAGCGTTTCACATCTTTCAAATAGAAAAGGCTGATATCTACTACAAATAGATATCAGCCTTTTATGTTTTATTCATCCAATACGTATTGAATACCGCCCAGCAGGTGCTGCCTGAACATTGGGTTGGAATAGCACTCTGAAGTGTGTCCACCGGCAGTGTAGAAGGCACGTCCCCCCAACGTTTCGTGGTACCAAGCCGCAGGGTGATTATCGCCGTTCGTTCCCCCCTCGTAGGTCGATTCGTCTAAATACGCCAAAACGTTCAGGTGATCCTGGATGTTTTTAAAGTTGTACCATTCATCGGTGCGGACCCATTCTTTGGGAAGGTGCTGAGTGGAGGGATGGCTTTGATCAACAACTCTGACTGTCGCCTCCTGAACTTCGGGATGGCCGTTAAAATAGGCTCCCACCAGCTTGTTATACCACGGCCAGTCGTACTCGGTATCACTGGCGGCATGAATACCCACAAATCCACCGCCGTTGGTGACATACTGCTCAAAGGCATCCTGCTGCTGCTCGTTCAGGATATTTTCGGTGGTATTGAGGAACACAACCGCATCGTATTGCGAGAGGTTTTGTTCATTGAAAACAGTCGCATCTTCAGTGTGGTCAATAGCATACCCATTGTCGGCACCAATCTCCTTCAAAGCTTTAACACCGGCTGGTATTGATTTATGGCGCCATCCGTCGGTTTTGGTGAATACAAGTAGACTTGCGTTGTCAGCATTCTGTGCATTTGTAGTTGGAACCGCACATATGCTCAGTAGAAAAAAAGAGATTGTTAAAAATAAAACCGAGTTTTTCATAGTAGGCCTGTTGGTTTAGTTATTTATTTAAGGAATCTCTCAAATTGAGATGCAATAAGCAAAATCAATAGATCGGCAGGCTGTTGTCAATCTCCCTGGCCCACTGGTTGATGCCACCTTTCAGGTTCTTGACATTTGAGAAGCCTTGGCCTTCCAGGAAACGGCACGCCTTTGCACTTCTGGATCCACTGCGGCACATGCACACAACTTGCTTGTTTTTATAATCATCCAGTTCTTCAAATCGGTCCTGTAGACTACCAACTGGAATAAGTGTCTTGTGATCGTAATCGATATCGGATTGGTGTTGTTCAAACGGTTCGCGTACATCCAGGATAAACAGATCCTGGCCGCTCTCTATCTTGTCCTTTAGCTGTTGAACAGTGATCTCTTCCATGGTGGTGTAGTGGTATTTTTTTGTTTTTTACTTATGTATAGACAGAACGAATCTCTATATGCCTATTTGAAAAATAAACAGACGTATTCGATGCGTCTCTACAGTTACTAAATATTTAATCATTGTCGTAGCGGTCCAGCCGAAATTGTTTGCCGAGATACAACTGTTTGGCTTCTTCATCCTCGGCAAGGAAGTCGGCAGACCCTTCTTTTAGAATCTTTCCTTCAAACATCAGGTAAGCCCTATCTGTAATGGCGAGTGTTTCATGCACATTGTGATCCGTAATAAAGATACCGATATTGCGATATTTCAGTTCGGCTACAATCTCCTGGATATCCTCCACGGCAATAGGATCTACACCGGCAAACGGTTCGTCGAGCAGTATAAATTTAGGGTCGGTGACAAGTGCCCGTGCTATCTCTGTTCGTCTGCGTTCTCCGCCAGAAAGACTGTAGCCCTTGCTGTCTACTACCCGTTCCAGCCCAAACTCTTCAATGAGTTCGTCCGCCCGTTCGCGAACCTTCTTTTTCGGCATATCGAAAAACTGCAGTACCGACTCTAGGTTTTCACGCACCGTTAGATTTCGGAATACGCTTGCTTCCTGCGAAAGGTATCCAATCCCCATACGGGCCCGCTTGTACATCGGCATGCCAGTGATATTCTTTTCGTTCATGAATATCTGCCCCTCATTCGGCTCTATCAGCCCGACAAACATATAAAAGGTAGTGGTTTTTCCCGCTCCGTTGGGACCAAGTAGCCCGACGATCTCTCCCTGCTTCACATCGATAGAAACGTTCGAAACAACTTCACGCTTTCGGTAGCGTTTGACCAACCCTTTGCTGTGAAGTTTCATCTGTTTCGAATCATTGGGCATGTTATTTGTAAGTATCGTGATGCTGTTGAATTAAATAGTAAAATATTTATTGGCAGGTTGTATTTTTCCTGACATTAATGAACAATAATCAGTGTGTCAGTGAACAATTATTAACAAGCAAAGAGCGTGGTGTAAGGTGTATAACGTGAAACAAACAGACTAAATACGGAGCATCAACCTTCTTCATAATCGTGACTGATTTCTAAGAAATGAGCAACCTTTGATAACTGATAACTGATAACTGATAACTGTTAAACTGTTACAACTTCATTTAGTATAGACTCAAAAATCAGCTTGCCATCTTCTGAGCCGATCATTTTCTCCACGGCGCGCTCGGGATGCGGCATCATACCAAGTACGTTGCGCTGTTTATTGCAAATCCCGGCAATATTGTCTACCGACCCGTTGAAGTTGGTTTCGTCATCGACATTGCCAGCTGCATCAGAGTATCGGAACAGGACCTGGTCATTATCCTGAAGCTCTTTTAAGCCTTCATCATCGATAAAGTAATTTCCCTCTCCATGGGCGACGGGGATTTGTAGCACTTGTCCCTTTTCAAGTCCACGCGTATAGATCGAGTTGGTCGACTCGGTACGCAGGTGCACTTGCTTGCAAACATAGCGCAGTTCCTTGTTGTGGAGCATAGCACCGGGCAAGAGACCTGCTTCCAGCAAAATCTGGAACCCGTTGCAAATACCCAGTACAGGTCCGCCCTGTTCGGCGAATTCCACGACTGATTGCATAATGGGTGAAAAACGGGCGATGGCCCCGCAGCGGAGATAATCTCCATAGGAGAAGCCGCCCGGTATCAGTAGGAAGTCAATGCCGGAGAGGTCGGTTTCTTTATGCCACAGAAAGGTGGTTTCTACATTCATGATATGGGCCAGCGCATGATAGGCATCATGGTCGCAGTTGGAGCCCGGAAACGTGATTACGCCAAAAGTTATAGACACGGTTATCCTTTAATTTCAGTGATTAGTTGAATTTCTTTTAGTATGCTGTTGACCTGGAAACACTCTTCAAACGATCCTTCATATACATTTGCCTTTCCTTCATTGTGTACCTTGAAGGTGAGTTTTTCGGCCTTGGCCTGGCTACACCCGGTGGCTTTCATAAGTTGGCCGATTACTTCGTCAAATGTGTGTTCCTCGTCATTATAGAGTATAACGCGCCACGGGGTCTCTTCCTTATCCTCTTCTTCCTCTTCTGTGAGTACTTCCACAGAGGGTGTTTCCGTTGGGTCGGGATCTGGTGTGGGATCGTTTGCCGCAAAAATGTGGAACGGATCTACCATAGGCATCTCCGTTTAGTTTTCGTTGATCGTAATTTCGAAATCTTCCATTACTTCGTTGGCCAGTAATTTAGTGCAGGCTGTTTCTGCAATCTCGCGGGCCTTTTCTTTTGAATCGGCCTCGATATCCAGTTCAATGAGCTTGCCGATTCGCACTTCGTTTACTTCTTTGAGCC
The DNA here is from genome assembly GCF_031569985.1 of Aliifodinibius sp. S!AR15-10. Lineage (NCBI taxonomy): Bacteria > Pseudomonadati > Balneolota > Balneolia > Balneolales > Balneolaceae > Fodinibius > Aliifodinibius sp. S!AR15-10. The sequence continues at coordinate 28,431 of NZ_JAMQKA010000032.1, forward strand.
CCAGATTTTCCAAGGCGTGATGCGCTGCCTTGCCCTGAGGGTCTAAAATGGATTTTCGCAGCGTTACGTTTACTTTTGCTTTGTACATAAGTGATTTAATTCAAATTGTATTTCCCGCCATTTAATAGATCATGTTGGCAGGTTTAAAATGGGTTAACAAAATGCCCTGTAAAGTCAGGAAAATCAGTTGTCAAAGTTAATAGTTCTAGGGCTTAGCTGCTAACCTGAATTTCCTACTATATTCGAAACGCGGATGAGCAGGATTGATCAGATAAAGGTTTATAAAAAAGCTATTAATGAGCTTCTATTTGTGCCCGTACATTGATTTAATTGAAACCAAGTTGCATCTAAGTTAGGATGGTAATTTCTCCATAATGATACCCAGGGCTTCCTTATTCGTGTGCTCATCCATGTCAATCCACTCCACGAAATCCCATCGCTTGAACCAGGTGATCTGCCGTTTTGCATAGCGGCGGGTCTGTGTTTTCATATCTTTGATCATCTTTTCCCGGCTTTTATCACTCTCAAGATAGTCGATGGCATCGCGGTATCCCACTGAATTGAGAGCCCTGGTTTCCCTGGTATAGCCCATATTAAGCAGTTTTTGCACCTCATCGAGAAACCCCAGTTCGAACATCTGGTCCACGCGCTGGTTGATACGGTCATACAACTTTTGTCGTTCCCGCTTCAATCCAAAGACATATGTATCACCGGGAATCTCGATCTCATCGTCGTCCGAATGGTAGGAGCTGAATGCTTTGCCGGTCTGCATCCACACATCCAGGGCGCGCAGGATACGTTGGGTGTTCATGCCATCCATCTTTTCGGCGTAGTGAGGATCCACATCCTCCAGCTGTGCGTATAACGATTCGACGCCCTCATCCGCAAGACGCTGTTCAAGGTGCTCGATATTTTCTTCATCGGCTTCCGGCACATCGTCAAACGGCTTGATCAACGACTGCACATGCAGCGTGCTGCCGCCAACAAACAGGACGTTTTTACCCTTCTGTTCGATCTCTTGCTCCCATTGCTGGGTCCGCTCATAAAAATCGACCGCACTGTCCTCCTCATCCGGTTCAAGAATTGAAATGTTGTAATGTCGCACCTCATGTAACTCGCGCTCGGTAGGCTTGGCGGTGCCGATATCGAGGTATTTATAGCACTGGCGGGAATCGGCAGAGATAATTTCAGCGTTGGTTGATTTAGCCAGGTTGATGGAAAGTTCTGTTTTTCCTACTGCAGTGGGACCTATTAGGAGAATACGCACGTATAAGGATCAATTTGATTAGGATTCAGACGAAAATAAGTGTCCTCAAAACAGAGGTCAAAAATAAGGTATTATATGGGCCACTTTGGTTGCTAAGAGAGCAAGGATTTATTAGTATAAGGTATCTTTTTGGAGTGCATCTCAAAGGTAAAATTAAGTGATTACCCTAATTTAGAAAACATTATTAGATATGAAATTTAATGCTTCAAGCAGTGACCTCGTAAAAGCGCTATCTGCTGTATCCGGCGCTGTCCCCAACAAGGCGACCCTCCCCATTCTGGAAACCATTTTATTTGAGAGCGAAGATGGGAAACTCCGCCTGACGGCTACTGATCTTGAGATCTCTATCATTGAGTATATGGAGGCCGATATTGATGTCGATGGTGCTGTTGCCATACCCGCACGGCGACTGATAGACACACTGCGCCAGCTGCCGGACATCCCGGTTTCATTCGATGTAGACGAGAAGTTTAATATCAAATTCCGCACAGACAAGGGTACGTACAAGCTGGTTGGAGAAGATCCTGATGAATTTCCCGAGGTGCCCGATCTCGATTCCGGTCAGAAGCTGGAAACGACCAAGGAGCTGATCCTCGATTCCATTGACAAAACGCTGTTTGCCGTCTCCAATGACGACCTTCGGCCCGCCATGATGGGCGTATATTTTGATATCGGTCCTGAAGAGACCAAGTTCGTGGCCACCGATGGTCACCGGCTGGTTCGTTTTGTGAAGTCGGAGCTGACCTCAGACCAGGAAGTGAATTTCATTGTCCCGGAGAAAGCACTGAGCCTGGTACAAAAAGCACTCCATGGGGAAGAGTGTGAACTGACTGTTACTGAAGATCATGCTCGTTTCAAAAGCGGAAACACGATTGTCATTACCCGCCTGATCAATGAGCAGTATCCCAATTATGAGTCCGTCATCCCGCGCGAAAATGACAAAAAGCTGGTCATCAACAAAGAACAGATGTTGGCAACCGTGAAGCGGGTCTCCATTTTTTCCAGCTCTACTACACGTCAAATTCGACTGCAGTTGGATAAAGATAAGCTCACCATCCGCGCTGAGGATATCGATATGAGCAGTGAAGCGCGAGAGACGATCAGCTGCGAGTACGATGAAGATTCAATGGAGATCGGTTTTAATGCGAAATACCTGGCTGATGTGCTGGGTAACGTAGACGGCGAAGAGGTCTATTTTGAATTCTCTACTCCAAACAGGGCAGGCATTGTTAAGCCACTGGAAGAGGAAGAAGACGAAGAGATGCTGATGCTTGTCATGCCGGTGATGCTTAATTCATATGCGTAATATCGTAACGCTAACAACTGATTTCGGGTTACAAGACTACTACGTGAGCGCTATGAAGGCGGTCATGCTGGGTATTGCACCGGACGTGCGGATGGTGGATATTTCGCACGAGGTGCCCGATCAGGATATCATGGCCGGATCGTGGGTGCTGCAAAATTCTGCGCCTCTTTTCCCACCCAACTCTGTTCATTTGGTGGTTATAGACCCGGGTGTGGGAACCGACCGTAATCCTATCGCGCTGAAAGTTGACGACCAGTATTACGTTGGTCCCGATAACGGTATTTTTTCTCTGCTTACCGAGAATAAAGAGTTTGAGGCCGTTCGCCTCACCAACCCAAAATACTGGAAAGAAAAACCGTCCAACACCTTCCACGGGCGTGATATTTTTGCTCCGGTTGCCGCCCATCTAAGCAACGGTGTTGAGCTTAGTGAACTCGGGGAGCCGGTCAATGAACTAAAGACATACCGCTGGGCGTCTCCCATTGCTGATAAAGACGGCCTGCAGGGGTGGATTATCCATATCGATAAGTTCGGTAACCTGGTCACCAATCTGCCTGACACCCTGATCGATGAAGTGATTGGGGAACGGCCTGTTAAAATTTATGTGGGAAACATGATTCTCGATGAACTCGTCAATACGTTTGGAGCGGTGCCCGAGGGAGAGCCGGCCGCATATATCGGGAGTGCGGGCATGCTGGAGATCGGGATCAACAAAGGAGATGCTGCCGAGATGATGAGCGTTAAAAAAGGAGCCCAGATTTCGCTCGTTTTGCAAAAGGAGGATTAAGACTGTAACACACTCTCACCCACTGCGTATTAATTGTTGTGTTCTCAATAAATTGTAAATGTTGAATGGAATGGGGACAACGAGCGTTTAAATTCAACATTCAGCATTTAACATTCAGAATTGATGAGTATGTCTTTAGAACTGAGGTCTCCCCTGCATGAACGAGCAGGAATTGAAATTCCTGAAGAAGCGGCACACCTGAACAAGCCATTCAACGGCACTATCTGTTCAAATAAGGGAGATGAATATGTCATCCAGAATAATATCATTGATCTGTTGGGTGAAATTCCTCCCTCCTTGTCATGGGCCCAGAGTACCAACCACTGGAAAGTCACTGCTGCACTGTACGAAGATATCTGGCGGAAACGTTCGCTTTCTATCCTGACCGGGGAAGAATTTCCGATCGATAAGGAGAAAGAGTTGCTCATCGAGTGGCTGGATCCGAAAGCGGGTAAATTATACCTGGATATCGGCTGTTCCACCGCGCTGTATGGACGTTTGGTGAAAAGAGCGCAGCCGGATTGCCGGGTTGTTGCCATCGATTTTTCTACCCAGATGCTGGAGGAGGCCCGCCTGAAAGCTGAAGCCGACCAAACCGATCTTTTCCTGCTACGCGCCGATGCCCATGAGCTCCCGTTTTTTGGCACTACCTTTGACGGGCTGATGATGGGCGGCACTTTGAATGAACTTACCGATCCGCTGAAAGTGCTCTATGAGTCGCGGCGGGTGATTAAAAAGGATGGCACTTTCTTTATGATGCACCTAATAAAATCGGGAGCTTGGTACGTGCGTCTGCTGCAGGATTCGGCAGAATTCAGTGGACTCAAGTTCTGGACTGTGGAAGAGAGCAACCAGCTTTTTGAACGGGCCGGTTTTTCGGTCGAAGACCAACTGGCTAAAGGGGTCGTTTGTTTTAGTAAATTAAAGCCCGCCTGATTAAGGAATACATAAAGAAGTAAATATCGTCAGTTCAATGTGAATAACTGTCATTGCCTACCCCCGAACTTTCATTAGGCTTTACCGGGCTTTAATCCCACATGCCGGAAGGCACAATCTCCAGGGAATGGCCATCCGGATCGCGGAAATAGCATGATTTGAAATCGCGGCCCCACGATTGCTCATGCTCTATTTCTATGCCTCTCGATTGCAACCAGGCTTTGGTTGCCTCGTACTCTTCTTTCGGCACTTCAAACGCAATATGCATATTCCCTTCTCCATAATGAGACGGCAAATTCTCACCTGCTTTTGTCTTATCTGCAATAAAACACAGCAGGATAGAGAAACCTGACTTAAAGAATATATGTCGCCCTTCTTCTTTACCAATAACCTCCAGTTGTAGTTTACCACTGTAGAAGGCCTCCGTCCGGTCCAGGTCTTTTACGTAAAGGGAGGTCTCTTTAATCTGGTTAAAATGCATATGCCAAGAAAATTTTATTACTGTTAATAATACACTCTTTCCTATCTCCAGCTCGATGCAAGTTCCGCATCGAGTTCACTAAAATATTCAACCCGAAACAATCACCCGCAGGGCCTGCTTTTCAATACGAAAGCTAAAATGATCAGTTGGCTCCACAATTTCGCCGTCGGCGTGCGCGTAGATGGAGGAATCGAGAGCAATGGATACCGATGATTTAAATCTTTTTTTCAAAACAACCTTTTCGCTAAAGGGTAATCCCACGGAGAGTTTCAGGAATTCCACCAACAGTCGTTGGACCGATATATCCCGGACGATGACCACTTCACAAACTCCATCTGTATTGTCAGATTCGGGTGAAATTTCGTATCGCCCTCCTTCAACTGCCCCATTTGCCACGATTATCATCCAAGATTTTCCTGCTGCTTTTTCTCCATCAATAATGCACTCATAATCAAATTTCCCGGAACGAAATAAGGCCTTCAGTGCAGACACAAAATACCGGGTGACCGCAGTTTTTAAAGAACTCTTTGAGGAATAATAATTTGTAAGACCATCTAGTCCGATTCCGAACGTGTTAAGGAAATAGCCACTGTTGGTTTTAATTACATCAACCGAGACTGTCTTTCTTTGGTGTAATACCTGGAGATCCGTTTCAAGTTGAGAGGTTAATCCCAGGCTTTTGGCAAAATCATTTCCGCTTCCCAGGGGTAGAACGCCCAAGGTCGCCCGTGTGCTAATTAATGCCTTTGCCACCTGCTGAACGGTTCCGTCACCCCCGGCCGCAACAACGTATTTATGATGTTTTGCTGCCCATTGCACGTGTTCTTCAATCGGATCTTTTTCTTTAATATAGATAAATCGTGCGTCGGGAAAATTATGCTTTATGAACTCGATCTGACCTTTAAAAAGGTGTGCTGCCTTTCCCCTGTTAGCTAACGTGTTTACAATAAAACAAAATGAACTGTGCACTATCCTTCCCCATTTCTCGATAACCGATTAAATGTACCAAATATTGATTGTTCTGATGCGTAAATAAATTAAAAGAATGAGATTCGGAGCTCTGTCTCTTAAAAAACTTACATAATAAATTGAAATAGGGGTGGCATTTTATATTTTAAACAGTATATTTCATATGATTTTTCATATAAAATAGCTGTCACATGAAAACATTGACCGATAAACAATCCAGGCTTTGGCAGTTTATCCTGCAATTTTATGAGGAATACCACCTGCTTCCCAGCTATTCTGATATGCAGGAGGAGTTTGGCTACAGCTCTACCAATAGTATCTACCAGCTGCTCAACAGCCTGGTTAAGAAAAAATACCTTACCAAGGATGGACCCGGCAATTACGACATCCATCCCACAAAACGATCTGAACTCTCGTCGGCTTTTCCTGGCATCCCAATTAAAGGACGAATAGCGGCGGGCGGCATGCATGAGGCCATTAGTCAAAATCTCGGGCATCTCCCCGTAGAAATCCACCCTGAGAAGTCTGACCACTACTTTGCCCTTATTGTTGACGGGGAAAGTATGATTGATGCCGATATACAGGATGGCGACTATATTATCATCGATCCGCGTCCGCCCAAAGATGGAGAGATTGGGGCTATCCTATACGGGGGTGAAACGACCTTGAAAACAATCCGCATGAAGCAGGATGGTGTTGAACTCCAACCCGAAAATCCCTCTTACGAACCGATCCATATTACACCTGACGAGTGGGAGCAGATCACTGTATTCGGAACCTTTATTGGCAAGGCGTGGAAAAAGAACGGGGACTGGGGCCTGATCTTTCGATCGGGGTAATACTTACTCCTGCTGTTTTACAACTTTTAAGCCTTTTTCTTCTCCAGGGCATTCCAACTCGTTGATATGCATTTATCAATTCTATTATATTGGTTTCACACCGAATTAAACCAATAAAGTGAAGAGTTATGGCTGACAACATATCCAGGAAGAGTTTTCTCAAACGTGCCGGTTCTGCACTTGCTGTTTCAACCCTTGGGTTTCCCAACATCATTCTCTCAAAAACGCAAGAAAAGCTAGGGGTTGCCCTGGTCGGACTGGGCAGCTACAGCACGGGGCGACTCGCGCCTGGTCTCCAGCGAACCGAGCACTGTGAACTGCGAGGCATTGTAACCGGATCACCCTCCAAGATACCGGTGTGGCAGGAGCGCCATAACATCCCGGACAGTAATGTCTACAATTACCAGAATATGCATCAATTGGCCAACAATGACGATATTGATGTGGTTTATATTGTAGTGCCTACCGGTCTGCATGCAAAATATGCCATCATTGCTGCCGAGGCGGGCAAACATGTGTGGTGCGAAAAACCGATGGCGATGAATGTGCAGGAGTGCCAGGCCATCATCGATGCTACAAATAAAAATGATGTACAATTGGCCATTGGGTATCGCATGCAGCATGAACCCAACACAAAAACCATTATCCGGTTTGGCAAGGAGGAAACATATGGGGCAGTTACTGGAGTACAAACCGGCGCCGGGTACGATGGCAGCCACCCCGAGGGTAACTGGAGACGTGATGCTGAGCTCGGTGGAGGAGCATTGTACGATATGGGAGTATATCCTATAAATGCGGCCCGATACTCTACCAGCATGGAGCCGATTGCGGCCAGCGGCATTCAGAGTTCCGAGCGCAAGGAGATGTATGACGAAGTGGATGAGACAACCGTTTTCGAGCTGGAATTCCCGGGCGGCGTCATTGCCAAAGGAGAGACCAGTTTTGGTAAATCGATGAACTACCTGGATGTGGACTGTACTGACGGGTGGTATCACCTGCGGCCGTTTCAATCCTACAGCGGTGTTCAGGGCAAGACCAGTGATGGCAAAACGCTGCCGCCCGACCCAAATCACCAGCAGGCGCGGCAGATGGACAACGAAGCGCTCGCCATCAAAGAGGGTCGTGACCCGATAGTACCTGGCTCAGAGGGATTTAAGGATATCCGGATTGTGCGGGCTATTATGGAGTCGTCTACTAAAGATGGAGCTCAAATCAAGTTATAGGACTACTGTAACCATGCCCCCGCTATGGATTAAGGCGGAAAGCACAAGTAGGTGTCGACACCCTGTTCAGCCCCTGATAGTGTGAATTTCAATCGGTAAATGTGTTTACATAGGTACCCTTATTGCATTTAAATCTTAGCTTTTAATTTTGTGGATCTCTCCCAGTAAAAGAGGGCCCACTCATATCGGAAGCTTTTAGCCTCCCTTACCTTTCAAAATCCCTCACATCCATATCAGTTTTTATCCTACATCGCTCTTGGACTTTTAAAATTATACTGTAATCGCTATAAGTACGTTTATTACATACTAACAGCAAAAACACCCACTTAAAGCGGGGGGGGTATTATGGGTCTTAAATGGAAAAAACCAGAGGCTGATTTAACAAATTACTACACCCTGTTTATTGAAATAGGCATAGTTGTGGTTTTGATTATCTTCCTGACTGCCACAAAAATGCCGATCAGGCAGGTACAAAAAGAGGTTGATTTGACGGTGGAGCAGGAGGTCGTAAGTATGGAAGAGATTGTGCAAACCAAGCAATTAGAGCGACCGCCAGCCCCTCCGCGACCACCTGTACCGGTAGCAGTCCCCAATGATGCCGTAATAGAGGATGAAATCCTGGATATCAGTGCAGATCTAAATTTGGCAGAACCGCTGGAGCTTCCACCTCCACCAAAAACAGAAAAGGAAGATAAAGAAGAGGACTTCTTTGTTGTCGTTGAACAGATGCCCCAACTCAAGGGCGGTCTCAGCTCGCTGCAACAGTGTGTGCGATATCCCGAAATGGCCCGTAAAGCAGGCATTGAAGGTCGGATTATCGTTCAATTCGTTGTCAACGAGCAGGGAAAGGTAGAAGATCCGAAGGTGATACGGGGAATTGGCGGCGGCGCTGATGAAGAGGCTCTGCGCTGTGTTAAGCTGGCTGAATTTGAACCCGGTCGTCAGCGAGGTGTGCCTGTTCGCGTGCAGTACAGTTTGCCCGTAGTCTTCAAATTGCAAAACTAGCCGCTGGTAAAATCATCTCCCAAAAGCATGAAAGGGCCTATGTTTCTTGAAGAAACATGAGACAAGAGTATGTTTATTGAAAAAGCTGCTGAAATCCATTATTTAGGTATTTGAGAAAAAGCAGAATTTTTTTAGTGTTTTTCTCGTTTCTATTCTTGAACATGAACTTAAGTTTATATGAATATGGCTGAGAAAAAAGAAAAGTTTGAGAAGATGATCGACAACCCCACATCATATCAGCTTAAGGCTTACTATGATGCGAAAGAAAAAGCCTGCCTCGATGCGATGAAATCGTCCAAATCCAAAAATCCACACAATAAAGGATCTCAACTAGCCGATTTTTGGGACTATGTTTATGAGCAGTTTTATGAGATACAATAAATTATATGATCTTTATCACCTTACCATTGCATTGTAGTACTGAATAACTTTTACAATTTATTAACTTAAAGTGTATACAGAAGGTTGCAGGAACTAATATTCCTGCAACTTTTTTATTTTAAGAATTTTAAAAAGATTAATTTTTCTTGAAATAGTAAATTACATGAACTTGCAACAGTATATTTTTGTGTAAAAATTAATATCTTTATACAAGTTAAATTATAGACTAACGTTACAATTATAAAAGTTGTTATGGACATTAAATTTGTAGAACGAGAAAAAATAAAGACCTCCAAGAAGAGATCATCTAAATTTAAACCTTTGCTGGAAGCGCTTGATCAGCTGGATGTAGGTGGTGACGCTATTGAAGTTCCTTATGAGGATGACAAAAATGTGAACTCTATGCGCACGGCTGTATACCAGTATAACCAGGAAAAAGGGGTCAAAATCAAAAGCGGGAAAGATTCCAAAAACAAGAAGATCTATTTCTACCGGGAAAAATAGATTCGCTACAAACAGGCCGGCCGGTAACCATTTGATACTTTCTAAATGGTAACTAATGGAATGCAAAAAACTACTTTTTGCTTACATTAATATCACCCCTTTGAAAGAACTGATCGTACCATGGCTATAACAACAGAAGAAGAATCTACCCGAGAGCTTGATCAACGATTTGACAAAAAGTATCTGATTGATTCGTATACCAGAGTTCGTAATTTTAGCCACGAACTTGTTGAGCCACTGGAGACGGAAGATTATGTAATTCAGGCCATGGAAAACACCAGCCCTGCCAAATGGCACCTGGCCCATACAAGCTGGTTTTTCGAGACTTTTATCCTTGAAAAGGCACTTGATGATTATGAGTCGCTGCACCCAAAATATGCTTACCTATTCAACTCCTATTACCTGCAAACTGGGCAGCCGCATAACCGTTCCGAGCGCGGACTAATATCTCGACCGACTGTAAGTGAAGTTTTTGAATACCGGGAATATATCGACCAGCAGGTGTTCGGTTTCCTGGAAGATGCAAGCCCGCAAGATCTTGCCCAATGGGGACCGGTGGTTGAAATCGGCATTAATCATGAACAGCAGCACCAGGAACTAATCCTCACCGACATTAAATACCTGTTTTCCCAAAACCCGCTAAAGCCGGCCTATCGTAATCTCAGTACGAACAAGGGACCGTCACCTGAGGAACTGGACTGGATCCAATTTGATGAAGGGATCTACTATGTGGGAAACGAAGGTGGTGAATTCACCTACGACAATGAACATCCCCGGCACCGGCGATTCCTGGAAGCATTTGCCGTGACCGACCGCCTCATTACCAATGGAGAATACCTGCAGTTTATTGAAGACGATGGCTATAACCGCTCCCCGCTTTGGCTGGATGACGGTTGGGCCACGGTGAATGAAAGAGACTGGAATGCCCCACTATATTGGGAAAAGAGAGGGGGCGACTGGCACAACTTTACGCTGGGTGGGATGAGCAAGGTGAATCCTGATGAGCCGGTTACTCATCTCAGCTACTACGAAGCCGATGCCTTTGCACGCTGGGCTGGGGCCCGCCTGCCTACTGAGGGTGAATGGGAAACGATTGCCGGCAATCTGCCTTATGAAGGTAATTTTGTGGACTCTGGAAATTATCACCCGCAAGCCCTGCAATCGCCGCAAGAAAACGGCTTCAAACAGGTATATGGTGATGTCTGGGAATGGACCCAAAGTGCCTACGACCCGTACCCCGGTTACAAACCGCTAGAAGGGGCACTTGGTGAATACAACGGCAAATTCATGTGCGGACAGTATGTGTTGCGCGGCGGTTCTTGTGCTACCTCTCAGAGTCATATCCGAAAAACATATCGCAACTTTTTCTATCCTGACGCCCGCTGGCAGTTTAATGGTCTCCGGCTAGCCCGCTCGCTTTAGGTTGAGTTGGTGAATTATTGAGTATTGAGTTTTCCTTTCGGAATTATCAAACATAGTTATTTCAGTAGAAATTTTTGAATAGCGTAATAAATACCTTCAGATATTAAAAATATGCTGCCCCCTGTTTAAAAAGGTTGGCATAATTACCAGATGAAATGGTTATCTGCTCAAGAAGGTACTCTGCGGCTACGTTCTTACGTTAATAAATTGTAATTTACTTTAAGTCATTCAACTTAACCAACAGACCGATATCGACTTTGGGATACTCGCTACAAACGGAAGCAGATCAACTGCGGTGCAGAGATAAAATGCTGGATCTCTCTACCCCTGTCATTATGGGGGTGCTCAATGCCACGCCAGATTCCTTTTCCGACGGCGGCAAATTCAACCAGCTGGACAGTGCCCTCAAGCAGATCAGCCTGATGGTCGAGGAAGGGGCTTCTATCATTGATGTAGGGGGGGAGTCAACACGTCCCGGTGCTGATCCTGTTTCCGATGAGGAGGAGTTAAACCGGGTAATGCCGATCCTGGAGCGCGCAATTCCACAATTCCCAGAAACTATTTTTTCGATTGATACTACAAAATACAAAGTAGCCCAAAAGGCGCTTGACAGTGGAGCCCATATTATAAATGATATTAGCGGGCTTCAAAAAGAACCCAGGCTCGCAGATCTCTGTGCAGAATATGATGCCGGGTATATCCTGATGCATTCCCAGGGAGATCCACAGACGATGCAGGATGATCCGTCTTATGACGATGTCATTGCGGATGTCCATCGTTTTTTTGAGAAGCAGGCGGCCCTGGCGAAAGGGAAAGGCGTAGAAAGCATTTTGCTGGATCCAGGAATAGGCTTTGGCAAAACACTGGAGCACAACCTGGCAATCTTGGCGAACCTGGAAAAATTCAGTGACTTGGGATACCCGCTGCTGGTGGGGGCATCGCGCAAGTCGATGTTGAGCCCGATTTTGAACGATCGAGAGGTTGAAGGGCGGCTGATCGGAACGGTAGCCATTCACTACCACGCCATGATGAAAGGTGCAAAAATCATCCGCGTTCACGATGTCCATGAAGCAAATGATTCAGTATTAGTGTATAATGCACTAGCTGGATACTAGAAGCTGGAAGTTGGACATTGGACTTTCAGGTCTGACAGGTGGTTTTACATGTAGAAAACTGACTTCGGTATTCCAGTATCTAATTTCAAACTTCCACTAATCAATAACTTTAACGAGGATTATATTGATTCCCGTAGGATTTCTCGAATTTGGTATTAAAGACCTTTTCGAGGTACTGATTATCGCTTTTATACTCTTCTACCTTTACCGGTGGATACGGGGATCGTTTGCGATACAGGCTGCAGTTGGACTCGTTTTTATTATTATGATCAACGCGCTGGTCAGTGCCCTTGGGCTTACGACCATCAATTTTATTTTGCGCAGCATCCTGGATGTGGGTGTCTTAGCCGTATTCATCATCTTTCAGCCGGAAATCCGCAAACTGCTGTACAGTCTGGGGCAAAACACCAACCTTGACCGTTTCTTTTTCCGTTCCAACTCAGATACGGTCATCGACGAAGTTATAGAGGCGGTTCGGAACATGTCACATTCCAAGACAGGTGCACTTATCGTTTTTGCACGCTCATCATCCCTGCAGGACCTTGTAGATGTCGGCGTAAAACTGGATGCACGGGTAAATAGCGAACTTTTAGAATCGATCTTTAACAAAACCAGTCCCCTGCACGACGGAGCCATTGTTATCAGGAGCAACCGCATTGTAGCTGCAAGTTGCTACCTGCCTATTTCACAAAATCCCAATCTCTCTTCGGTATTCGGCACCCGTCACCGGGCAGCTGTAGGTATCACCGAAACCAACAACGTATTCGTGGTAGTCGTCTCCGAAGAAACAGGCCGGATTTCCGTAGCGCGCAACGGCTCCTTGACAAGCGGGCTCACTATTCAAAAGCTGCGCGCTGAAATGCAGCAGACACTCGGTGAGCAGAAGATGGATGAAAGCGAGATGACCTTTTCATCTACCAAATCGGAGCTCAATCTAAATTAATTGCCTTTTTGGGCGAACATTTCGAGCTCCATGGCGTATAAATGCCCCACTTAGCCAAAACTTTAACTAAAATATTTAGGAAAAATGAAGGCGTTAAGGGTACACTTTTTTGCACTTTTGGGGTTGCTTTTTCTCGGAATGACAACCATTGCTACTGCACAAAAAACGGACACGTATAATCTCGACGAGACCTACAACATCTCGGAAACCGGCACTATTGAACTGCATAGCGACGACGCCGGCCTTGTAGAGGTCACCGGCTCTGATCGCACCGACGTACGGGTCATAGTAACTTTTCGGCGTGAACTGGATGGCGTACGAATTGGTAAAAAAAATCAGTTCGGCATGGAGGTCACTGAACAGAATGGAGACCTGATTATCCGTGAGACTCCGCGGGATAGCCGTGGCCTCAATCTCAATATCGGAACTGTCACCAGGAAGTACACCATTACAATCCTAGCTCCGCAGAATGCGAACCTGGAGCTACACGGTGATGATGATACCTACGAAATAGCAGAAATGAACGGCAATATCCAGATCGATTCTGATGACAGCGACATTTCCCTGCGAAGATGCCAGGGTGAGGAATCCCGGTTTAATTTTGATGATGGTGAATTGATTATGGATAACGGCCGTGGCAGCCTGGTAATGAACTTTGATGACGGGGAAGCCGACATTCGGAACGGTAAGTTCGAGCGCATGGATATAGAAACCGACGATGGTGAAATAAATGTCGCTACGACTTTGGCTGACAATGGCGATTATAATTTCTCATCTGATGACGGGGATATCGATTTAAGAATTCTTGGTGGTGGTGGCGAATTCCGTATTGATCACGATGATGTCCGTGTCTCAACCGGCTCCAACTTTGAGCAGCTGGGAAGAAACGAAAATTATACCCGGTTTCGACTGGCCGGGGGTAATGCCCGTGTGCAGATCGATACCGATGATGGGGATGTACGTCTGTTTACGCAATAGATATGCATTCAAAATTACACAGGGTTTTATGACAAAAATCTTAGCTCTTTCGTAAAACTCTGTGTTCCTCCCTGTATTCTGTGATTAAATCCAGGATCCAGGCTATCGAAATATCTCCAATAGCATTTTAGCTGCTTTAAACGAACTTACTTCCCCTTTTAAGACTCGCTTTTCCACACTTTTTAGCTTCTTTTTTACATTCGGGTCGTTGTAAAACTCATCCATCAGCCGGTTCTGGATCGTTTCATAAATCCAATTTTTTGCCTGCCGGCTCCGCTTTTCCCAGAAAAAGCCACTCTCTTTGGTATTTGAGACATAATCACCAATAAGCTCCCATATCACATCTATACCTTTACCCGTCGTCGCTGAACAGGTCGTGACCTCAGGTCCCCAGCCCGATTCGGGCTTTGGATACAGGTGAAGGGCGTTTTTATATTCTCGAACCGCTTGCTTCACTTGTGCCGAATCACTACTGTCGATCTTGTTAACCGCTATGGCATCAGCCATCTCCACAATGCCCCGTTTGATGCCCTGCAGCTCATCGCCCGCACCGGCCAGCATCAGAAGCAGGAAAAAGTCAACCATGGAGTGCACGGCTGTCTCCGACTGACCTACGCCCACCGTTTCGATAAAAATGGTATCGTAGCCGGCAGCTTCGCAGAGATAGATCGTCTCACGTGTTTTTCGCGCTACGCCACCCAGTGATCCACCTGTTGGAGAGGGACGAATATACGCTTTGGGATTATTGGCAAGCGTTCCCATCCGCGTTTTATCCCCCAAAATACTGCCTTTGCTCTTGGTGCTGCTAGGGTCTATAGCCAGCACGGCCAGCTTGCGGTCTTCCTCAATGATGTGATTTCCAAGCGTTTCAATGAATGTGCTTTTCCCCACGCCCGGCACGCCCGTTATGCCTACCCGAATAGATTGGCCGGTATGAGGCAGGCACTGTTCGATAATTTCCTCAGCTTGCTCATGGTGTTCGGGGCGCGAACTTTCAATCAAGGTAATCGCCCGGCTTAAAACTGTTCGGTCATTCTGTAGGATCCCTTCCACATAATCTTCAATCCCCAGTTTCTTCGGGCTATTTTTCATCTGCTCAAGTCCTTTCAGATTGATGGAGTTCTTGGATCTGTTTTCTTCCACTTCTGAAGCGGATGACTGGGTTTTGTTATTAGAGTCAGACAAGACGTGGCTTTTTACATATTTGCATAGAGAGACTTGGTTTGGTACAAGTTACAAATTTGCGCCAGTATAGTGCCATTTTTATTAATGGCTAAAATCTGGTTCAAGTTCATAATTTGGACCAACAATGTGCTTACAATACGGTTCTGATCAGTTGATAGAGCGCTAGTCATCCTCCCGACTCTTGATCAGCACTTCCAAAATTTGCTGTGCAGCAAGGGAAATAACCGTGCCCGGGCCAAAAATTGCGATCACGCCCTCGTCATAAAGAAACTCGTAATCCTGTTGTGGAATAACCCCGCCCACAATTACCATAATATCATCACGGCCCCGCTTTTCCAATTCCTCAATTACCTGCGGAACCAGTGTTTTGTGTCCCCCGGCCAGGCTGGAAACACCAAGAATGTGCACATCATTTTCTACAGCCTGTTGGGCCGCCTCCTCCGGGGTCTGGAACAGCGGACCTATATCCACATCAAAACCGAGATCAGCAAAACTGGTAGAGATCACCTTCGCGCCACGGTCGTGCCCGTCCTGCCCCATCTTGGCTACCATGATGCGTGGACGGCGCCCTTCCAGCTCTGCGAAATCGTCCGCCAGCTCCTGGGCCTTTTTAAAGTTTTTGTCTTTATCTATTTCTGAAGAATACACGCCGGATATGGATCGTACGGTTGCTTTATAACGTCCGAACACCTGTTCCATCGCATCAGAGATTTCCCCGAGCGTTGCCCGTTTGCGGGCGGCCTCCACAGCAGCTTCCAAAAGATTACCGTCGCCGGTTTCAGCCACTTGGGTCAGGGCATCGAGTGCCGACTTAACTTCGGCTTCATTTCGCTCACTCCGGAGCTTTTCTAGCCGACTGAGCTGTTTGTTTCGGACTTTCGCGTTATCCACCTCAAGAATGTCAATCGGGGATTCTTTGTCAAGCTTGTATTTGTTGACGCCCACGATCGTGTCTTTACCCGAGTCGATGCGGGCCTGCTTGCGGGCGGCAGCTTCCTCAATGCGCATCTTGGGCAGTCCTGTTTCAATCGCCTTGGCCATGCCGCCCAGCTCTTCTACCTCCTGGATAAGATCCCAGGCACGTCGGGCAATCCGGTCAGTCAGATATTCCACATAATATGAGCCTGCCCAGGGATCCACCGCATGCGTGATGCCGGTCTCTTCCTGCAGGTAGATTTGCGTATTTCGGGCAATGCGCGCCGAGAAATCCGAGGGCAGGGCTATCGCCTCATCGAGCGCATTGGTGTGGAGCGACTGCGTGTGCCCCAACGCTGCGGTCATCGCCTCAATCGTAGTTCGCGTTACATTATTAAACGGATCCTGCTCAGTCAGACTCCAACCCGACGTCTGGCTGTGCGTGCGCAGTGACATCGATTTGGGGTTTTGGGGATCAAATTGTTTCACCAGCTTAGCCCAGAGCATTCGTCCGGCACGCATCTTGGCTATTTCCATAAAATGATTCATCCCGATCGCCCAGAAGAACGAGATCCGCGGGGCAAACTCATCAATATCCAAGCCCGCATCGAGACCGGTGCGCAGGTACTCGAGTCCGTCAGCCAGGGTATAGGCCAGCTCAATATCACAACTGGCGCCCGCTTCCTGCATGTGGTAACCGCTGACGCTGATGGAATTGAACTTCGGCATATATTGGGATGTGTATTCAAAGATGTCGCCAACAATCCGCATGGAGGGTTTGGGCGGATAGATATAAGTATTGCGCACCATAAACTCCTTGAGGATGTCGTTCTGTATGGTGCCCGCCAGCTGTTCTTTGGCAACACCCTGCTCCTCGGCCGTTACAATGTAGAATGCCATTATCGGGATGACCGCCCCGTTCATGGTCATCGAAACAGACATTTGGTCCAACGGAATCTGATCGAACAGAATTTTCATGTCGAGAATTGAGTCTATTGCCACTCCTGCTTTTCCGACGTCGCCGGTCACGCGTGGGTGATCGGAGTCGTACCCCCGGTGGGTAGCAAGGTCAAATGCCACAGATAGTCCTTTTTGACCCTGTGCCAGCGCCTTCCGATAAAACTCGTTCGATTCCTCAGCCGTCGAAAACCCGGCATACTGGCGGATGGTCCACGGGCGTAGGGCATACATCGTGGAGTAGGGCCCACGCAGGTAAGGTGGAATGCCGGCAGCGTAATCCAAGTGCTCCAATCGCGACACATCCTCTTTCGAGAAGGCAGGCTTTACCGGGATCTGTTCCGGTGTCAGCCAGGCTTCTTCCCCAACCTCTCGGCCATTAGCAGATAATGCCGGTTCGTAATCTATTTCAGAAAAATCTGGTCTCATCTAGTATAATATTATAGAACGCGGATGAAGATGGATTAAGCAGATAACCACAGATTTAAAACTGTGAATATCTGCTTAATCCTCGTTATTTGCGTTCCCAATTCCGAGTTTTTTGTGTAGCTCTCTTAGCGTTTCCAAGACATTGGATTTCCGGTGTATAAATCCATCCACCCCAAAATTGCAGTACTCTTCCTCATGCTCTTTGGGGTGCCCGGCAAGCAGTAGCATCGGCTTCTTTTTCAATGAATCAAGCCTTTTACAGAACGGTTCAACCAGATCCTGATATTCCTTGTCCGAACTACAGAATACGGCTATTTCCGGCTTTATCTTCTCGATCTCTCGTATTGCTGCTTCAATATCTTCAAAACCGATCGGCTCTTTAATTTCGTAACCTGCACATCCCAAAAAGTTGGATGCGAAGGTTGCACGGGCTTTACGCATCTTCCGGTTGCCCAGTGGTATGATCAAAACGGTAGGTGTGCTGGAATGCTGCTCTGTCTCCATCCGGAGCCGCTCAAATGGCTCAGTGCCTCGATACGGTTCCACGGCCCGGTACAGCTGCTTGCCCGGTGCTAACAGTACAGGTACTACATCACCGAGCTTGCCACCCAGATCAAAATTTTCGGCCAGCGACTCGATAATATTCTCGCAGTCTATCTCAAGCTCCCTGTCCGACTCTTTCAGTGAAACGGCCTTGTAGTCTACATCCAAACTTTCTGCCATCCGCTCCTCGGCATTGGGATATTGGTTGGTACCCACAAAAATGCGGCCCCGCTCCGCAATAGCCTGGTCACGCTTTTGGGCTGAATCCTGGATCACTTGAGCCACCACCCCCTGCGTGATCGCCTTCAGCATTCCTCCCTGCTTCTCTATTTCCTGGAATTGCTGCCACGCCGCATTTGCAATCTTATCAGTCAATACTTCAATATAGTAGGAACCGGCTCCGGGATCATAAACCTGGTCCAGGTAGGCCTCTTCCTTAAAGATAATTTGGGCATTTCGAGCAATGCGCTGGCCCAGTTCACTCGGTTGTTGGAACGTAATATCATATGGATTTATAGTGATCAGGTCACAACCGGCAATAGCAGCTGACATTCCTTCAGTGCTGGTGCGCAGCATGTTGGTATAGGGATCGTAGACGGTCTTATTCCGTCGCGAGGTTTCCCCGTGAATATAAGCTGCCTTCACATCGCCTGATGTTTCGCCGTAAGCTTCCACAACCTTTGCCCACAACAGCCGGGCCGCACGAAATTTTGCAATCTCAAGAAAATAGTTACCACCAATAGAGAAGGAAAAAAAGATTTGGGAAGCGATGTTATAGATAGAGAGCCCGCGTTCCGAGAGCTTGGCCAGGTATTCACTACCGGTAGCCAGCGCCAGTGCCAACTCTTCGATGATAGTGCCACCTGTATTGTGCCAAAGCCGGGCATCGATCCCGAGGCAGCGGATATGTGGCAGGTTCTGTTTACAAAAGGATACCATCTGGCGGGCATCGTCAAGAAATACTTTCTCAGGCTTAGGTAGCTGACCGTGCTGCGCGGTATACGCATAGGGATCATACAAGAAGGTGGCATTTGCTGACTTGGGATCCACATCCCTGGCCTGAACCTCGTTTTGAAGCATGGCTACAAGTGCCGGGGTAGCTATACCGGAATCAAAGTTTAGGGACGGGGCATCCAGTTCAACCCCCTCAAGCAGCGCAGTAAAATCGGACTGACTTTGGATCGCCGTGCCCTGAAGATCGCCGCCCAGCATCCCTTCCGTGCGACGTACCCGGAATTCGAATTTCAGGGCATCTGCACCCTGCTTTATGGCTGTCCGGGCCGACTTGTTGGCGTCGGTAACTTCCTGGTCAAAGATCGGCTGACAAATCTGCCAATTATTATCCCGCTTCCCGGGGGTTACAGGGGAATCTGGTATCGTTAGCTTTTCCAGTTCCTCCCTGCGATAGAACGGTTGTACATCCACGCCTTCGCCGGTGTCCCATTTTAGCTTCTCCCTGTAATCGGCTCCACCCAGGTCTTCCTCAATTACTTTTTCCCATTCTTCTGTTGATACCGGTGGAAACTCTTCGAACAGTGATTTCTCCGTATCCATAATTTACTCTCCCATCCAAAGTAATTTGATTCACCTTAATCACAAGATAGGTAGCTTATCACTTATTTGATAACTACAAATTGTTTATTAACAAAACGTCATGTCATCTTGAACTCATTCCAGGATCTCTAAATATTAAAAACGTTATGAACTCTTTTAAGTCACTAGTATTTGCAGCATCGGATCATTTCGAGTTGTCAAATGAGTATGAAAATGAATATCATGCTTTGTGTTTCATTGAGAGAGCAGGGAAATGACTACTTAATTTATACAGGAAACTATGGAACAGATACATCAGGGTATTTTGCCACTTACCAAGTTTACAGGCGACGAACGGATGCTAAAGAACGCAGCTGCCGATTTTGCTGAATCCTTCATTAAACCCCGCGTTGAAGAGATGGATGAGAAAGCCAAGCTGGATCCGGATCTTATGGAAGAGTTTTTTGAGATGGGCCTCATGGGCATTGAAATACCGGAGCAATACCAGGGTGCCGGTGGCAACTTTTTTATGTCGATCCTGGCGATTGAGGAGATCTCAAAAGTAGACGCTTCCGCCGCGGTATTTATGGATGTGCAAAATACGCTGGTCAACAACGCCTTCCTGCGATGGGCTGACGAGCAGATCAAACAGAAATATCTGCCCCAGCTGGCTACTCAAAAAGTCGGGGCCTACTGTCTCTCCGAGTCCGATTCGGGCAGTGATGCGTTTGCGATGAAAACAAGCGCCACGGATGAGGGCGACCATTACTTGCTCAACGGCGCTAAAATGTGGATCACCAATGCCGCCGAGGCAGAAATTTTTATCGTGTTTGCCACCCTGAATCCCGAAGCAGGATATAAAGGCATCACCGCATTTATTGTGGAGCGCGACTTCGAAGGGTTATCGGTATCCAACAAGGAGAATAAGCTGGGAATTCGCGCCAGTTCAACCTGCGAAGTGCTGCTTGAAGACTGCAAAGTTCCCAAAGAGAATATACTCGGGGAGCCCGGCAAAGGCTACAAGGTGGCGATGGAAACACTCAACGAGGGCCGCATAGGCATCGGGGCACAGATGGTGGGTATTGCACAAGGGGCGCTGGATGCTGCCCTGGCCTATACCCAGGAGCGCAAGCAGTTTGGACAGGCAGTATCTGATTTTCAGGGGGTGCGATTTCAGCTTGCTAAAATGGCTACGGACATTGAAACCGCCCGCCTGCTGGTGTACAACGCCGCCCGGATGAAGGAAAATGACCAGCCGTTTACCAAAGAGGCAGCAATGGCCAAATATCACTCTTCAGAGGTTGCAGAAAGCGTATCATCACTGGCTGTTGACCTTTTCGGGGGCTATGGGTACGTGAAGGAGTACCCTGTAGAGAAATTTTACCGTGACTCAAAAATCGGAAAAATCTATGAGGGGACATCCAACATGCAGCTGAATACGATAGCCAAGCTGTTGTTAAAATAATTACTTAACTAATCTAGCCGTCTTGAGCGTGGCCTTCATCTTGGATGGTTTTATTTTCCACAACAGATGCAGCCCCCCATGGAGGTGGCCACCTGCGAGATCTTATTTTTTATATATGGAACGAAAAAGTTTCCCAAAAAATTAATTAGATTGGAATGATTTAGTACAATATCATTGTTGGGTGCGCTTGAAATCAAAATCACGAAGAAAACTATCGACTAATGGAGTCTAATTGGAAGCAAAAGATTAAAGAGTTAAGCAAAAATGAAGAAGCTCGAAAAGAGCTTGAGAATCTTTTTGCGGAGGTCATAGAAGAGAGAGAACAGTTCCAGTCAGATTTAAGCCTGTTGGAAGCGGCAATAAAAAATGATTATGACTCCATTCTCATCACAGAACTTGACCTGGAGGAGCCCGGTCCCCGTATTGTATATGTCAATGACGGGTTTACCAAGATGACCGGTTACAGCCGCGAGGAAGTAATCGGGAAAACACCCCGTATTCTCCAGGGACCCAAAACCGACCGCGCGGTTCTGGATAAGCTGAAAAACCGTCTCAAAGAGGGTAAATCATTTTTTGGACAGGCCGTAAACTACCGTAAAGACGGCTCAGAGTTTGTAAACCAGTGGGATATCCATCCGCTTACCGATGAGGAGGGGAATATTACACACTGGGTTTCCTACCAGCATGATATCACCCAGCGCAAGCGTGCGGAAAAAGTGCTTATCGATACCCAAAAAGAATTTGATGAACTTCGGGAGTCCTCCCAAAAAACGGTGCTCGACGTAGATCTGCAGGGCACCGTCGTGATGGCGAATAAGGCGTTTCGCGAACTGGTGGGTTATAGCAAAGATGAGCTAAAACAGATGAAAGTCTGGGACTTTTTCCCAAAAAAATACCGCGACTCCCTCAAGAAACGATTTGATGACGGTGCCGATGAGGAACGGTTTGACGGACGCCACTTCAAAGGTATCATCCGTCACAAAAACAACGTGCCGATCCAGATTGAGGGGAATACCACTCTGCTGGACCTGAAAGATGGAACACTGATCCGGGCTGATATCAATAATATTTCCATGCAAAAACGTATTATTGATACGCTCAAGAAACGGAATCATGATTTTGGCCGCATTGTGAAAAAAGCTTCCGAATTCACCTATCGCCTGCAACTTAAAAACGGGGAACCCCTGTTTGAAACTGTATCCGAAGAGTTCCCGATTTTTACGGGGCTTTCTTCAGAAATAGTGCAGGAGAAGGGCGGTTTCAAGAAGTTTGTGCACGAAGAGGACCTCGAAAAAGTAAAAGAACACTATAAAAAAGTGCTCGAGGGGCAGAGCTGTACCTGTAGTTACCGCGTCCACACCGCTGATGAAGATTACGTGGAAATTGTTGACTATGCCAAGCCAGAATGGGATAACAGCAATAAATCGGTGGTTTGCATTTCTGGCGCCGTTAGCCTGAAACACGAAAATGAAGCCGCTGTGTAATGTTGCACTAAATATCCAGCATATTTCTTCTTATCTTACGACAAAGCAACATGACGGACGGATATTTATGCCTGATATACAAGATATACAACTCCAAATTATCAAAGAGTTCGAAGCCCTAAGCGACTGGACTGAACGCTATAAGTACATCATTGAACTGGGCCGAGAACTATCACCGCTTGACGAGAAGCACAAGGTGGAGGAAAACCTCGTGCGAGGGTGCCAAGCTCAAGTGTGGCTGAATACCTATTTGGATGATGGTAAAGTTATTTTTGAAGCGGATAGCGATGCAGCGATCACCAAGGGACTGGTGGCGCTGATGGTCCGGTTTTATTCAGGACAAGACCCAGACACCATCATTTCAACATCACCACAGTTTATTAAAAAAATAGGAATGGAGGAGCATCTTTCTCCAACACGCTCAAATGGGCTGGCCTCCATGGTTAAACAGATGAAGATTTATGCTATGGCCTATAAAACAAAGCTGCAAAAACAGCAAACAGGTTCGTAACAAATATCTACTACAGGCCTAGTGGTCAGGTGTAACGAAGATTCAATTACTTCCGCATAAATGCAATAATTCCAGTGCTCTGATAAACATTAGGATGCATTAAGGAATTTTGCCCGTTTCTTTTTTCTTCGTTACTTCCTTTATAATAATAGAATTCATAATCAGGCGATGGGTACTCTATCTGCACTTAAACGATATGCTTTGGGGCTGGACCTCAAAGAAAACCGGCAAGATGTGATCAAAAAAAGCAGTTTGATCGTCTTGAACTCGGTTTCTTTTTTCCTGGCGGGCGTCAGTATTATATTTCTTATCGCCTTCCAGCTCAACCAGTCGATCTCTCTCTCCTGGTTTTTTCTATGTGAAGCAGTTGCTTTCACATTAATTCCGATCTTGGCGCGCAAAGGGTATGAAAATACCTCAAAATTTTTGCTTATCATCTATGTCAATGTCGCGATTATCATTTTGAGCTCTGTTTTTGGCACCAACATGTTGATCCAGACATTTTTCATTCCCGCCAGTGGGCTTTCTGTACTCCTGTTCGACAAAGACAAAAAAGTACTACGTAATGCGGGCATCGGCTTCGCTATTTTCTCATACTTTGTGTTGGATTATATCATTTTTGACCAGATCTATTTTTCCAAGGAGGGTTATTGGTTAATAAAATGGTGTGTGCTTTCCGCTGCCTTTATTTCTACCTGGATGATCTTCAACTCATTCTCCGACTCCAAGGAGTTGGCGGAAGAGGAAACTCAGCACCTGTTGGAAGAGCAGCAAAAACTGAATACAGAACTCAATGAAAAAAAACAAGAGCTTGAACAAAATGTGGCGGAGCTCGAAGAGGCCAAAAAACGAGTAGAAGAGGGATCGCGGGCAAAAACGGAGTTTCTCTCTACCATGAGCCATGAAATTCGTACCCCAATGAACGCTATTATCGGGATGACCAACCTGCTGGCCAAGGACAATCCACGAGAAGACCAGCTGGAACAGATCGAAATCCTTGATTTTTCAGCCAAGACACTGCTTGCATTGATTGATGACATTCTGGATTTCTCCAAAATTGAGTCCGGCAAGATTGAGCTGGAACACGCAGAGTTCAATCCACACCAGGTTTTGAACCAGGTGATTGAAAGTTTCAGGTTTACGGCACGAAACAAAGATATTGAGTTGAAGACCGAGATTGATGAAGAAATTCCCCGGATGATTCTCGGCGACTCGGCGCGATTGACCCAAATCCTCAATAATTTAACTGGGAATGCCGTCAAGTTCACCGATGAAGGAGCCGTAACCGTGCGGGCAAAATGCAAGAAGAAAACAGGTCAACGTGCATATCTACAGTTCCAGGTTTCTGATACCGGGGTGGGCATTGCAGAAGACAAACAGAACGCCATTTTTGACAGCTTCACACAGGAGCGCACAGATACGACACGGATCTTCGGCGGAACAGGACTTGGACTCTCAATTACGAAAAAGCTTGTGGAACTGCAGGACGGCACCATCAGCATGGAGAGCCAAAAAGGGGCTGGCAGTACCTTTTACGTTGACTTGGCGTTTGACATTGCACAGAAAGAGCCCGGCCAAACAAACGGTAACGGCAGCGCTTCGACCTATCAAAAAGTAAACAGCCTGGAAGGCATAAAAGTACTGGTAGTTGAAGACAACCCGATCAACCAGAATGTGATGAAGCGGTTTCTCTCACGCTGGGATATGGAAATTATCCTGGCAAACAACGGGCAGGAATGTATAGAGAAAATACGCCGGGAAAACTTCCACATTATCCTGATGGACCTGCAAATGCCGGAAATGGATGGTTACGAAGCAACACGCCAGATCCGCATGATGGATGAGGTACATAAACGTTCGGTTCCCATCATAGCACTGACAGCTGCTGCGCTGAAGGAGGTCAAAGAAAAGGTCTTTGCTTCTGGTATGAATGACTTTATCACAAAGCCGTTTAATCCCAATGACCTTCAAGACAAGCTTGAACGCCATGTCTTGAATTCCAAGAGTAAATAGCTGTTTCCCTATTCAGCCTTAATAAATCTATAACAAACTAGCACGATCACCATCCCGAATGGCAGATCGTATAACAACACTTTTTGATTAGGATATTATCTTTTCCGAAAATGGAATAAAAAAGCACCATGTAGTTCATGGTGCTTTTTAAATAATATTAAACCTAATCTAGGAGAATCACCTCCTGAGCCTGTAGCCCTTTATCCCCTTCAGCTACAGTAAACTCAACCTGTTGGCCTTCCTCAAGTTTTTTGTATCCCTCCATATTGATCTCACTGTAATGCACGAAGATGTCTTCTCCTTCTTCTCGGGAAATAAACCCGTATCCTTTACTATTATGAAACCATTTAACGGTTCCAACTTCTCGATCTGCCATAATTAATACTCCAAATTTAACTTCTTTACTACTGTTCAAACGTCTGAAAGGGAGTAAATATGGTAAATTCTCCCAACAGACGTCTTAGTATAAAATATTTTTTGGGGATTCCCTACTTTTTATGAATCTGGCTGCTAAAAATTTCATTACCTTCAACAGATGACGCTTATCAAAACCAAACTTATGCCACCTATATAAGAGGGTTTTTTATACCACTATTACCTCGGATAAACTTTCCGACCTTCAAGATCTTCAACAGTTCAGCAATCCAACGTTTCAACATAGATAGGTTACATGTGCATACCTCAAGCTGGGCTAAATACCATTTCCTCAAAATGATTAATTTTATACCATTAGTGTCTGGGGAAATTAATTTTTTCGGCAAATAATGGCATTTAAGTTCATTACTGCAGTTTTTTTAGCGTTAAGACGAGCCTTCAGGTCAACTTTACCAGGGCCGGCGATCTTTTTCGTGGACAGTTCGCTAGTCCGCCCAGCGGCGGATTTCATCGCTGAAAAAATGAACAGCAGGAATGAGAAGTAGGGCAACTCCAAAAGTTTTATACCCGACAACAGTGATTTCATACCATAAATTATAACTTATAACACTCTTCTTAATTTAATTCACGAAATTTAGTACTGATGATTAACTGTGACATTTACCAATTTGAAGATGACGGGGAGATTCCCAACAATCCAACGCTCCCGCTCGTGATGTACCCGGGGGCGATGAGCGACCAGCAGAACAACCCGGGTGCCGTACAAACCATACTGAACAAGCATGGCTGGAGCGGCACTTGGGTCAACGGCATCTATTCTTACCACCATTACCACAGCACCGCACATGAGGTACTCGTCGTCACCGGTGGTTCGGCCAGCGTCCAGTTTGGTGGAAAGATGGGGGAAGAGCTGCAGATTAGGGCTGGAGATGTAGTCACTATTCCGGCGGGCGTGGGTCATTGTAAAGTCAACAGCTCCATGGGCTTCCAGGTAGTAGGAGCCTATCCCAACGGACAAAGCTGGGATCTATGCACCGGCAAAGTCAGTGAACGCCCGAAAGTGCTCCAGAATATCAAGTCGGTACCATTGCCCGAATTCGATCCTGTCACCGGGGAGGCGGAACCGTTGCTGGGTTATTGGGGATAGAGTGCACCAGTACCTGGACAAGGATAGAACCTTGATTAGGGGCGTAAACCAACCTTGGAAGTACTCATCCTTATGAGAACCTGCATCAAGTACTACTTCGCCCAGGGTTTACATACCGAAGTCTTACGCGAAGGCATGTTTCATAGCACAAGTTCAGGATGAGTGGCAAAATGTATTGGTCTACTTAAATCTCGCATCTACCCCATATTATTCTTCATAAACAACCGCAAGCGAGAAGAAAATGCTGCAATAGCCAGCAGGGTACCGATGAGTGTCGTTACGACGGCCCAGAACAGGATAGTGGTTGTGGCCACACCGTTATCGATCAACCAACCCATCATAAACGGACTAAGAGCAGAACTGAAAACCATCAGTGAAGAGAACATACTGCGAACGGTTCCCACTGTTTTTGTTCCATAGAGTTCGGCCCAGAGGGCTGATTTGAGTGCGCCGCCCATACCCATGGTGGCACCCAGCAGCGCCATATATACAAAGGCCGACCAGGAGCCGGGATGGTAGAAAGCAAACACGAAACCGGCGGCCATCGGTAGCATGTAGTAGGGGAAGATAGTGCGCGCTTTGTAACGGTCGATCAGCGGCCCAACCCCGAGTGATGATAAAATACGCGCAACGGCAAACATCACAAATGCAGATGCAATCAGGGTGGCGGTCCAGCCCAAGGATTCTGCCACCGATACCTGGTAAAGGAAGAAGCCGGTGGCCCAGAATGCAGGCAGCAACACCGCTGGGAACAGGAAGTAAAACCGGTAATCGCCGAGAACCCGCATGTAGGAGTAGTCTGCATCACTGTTTTTTGAGAGCGAATCATTGTCAGCCTCCAGGTCGGCATCATCCTGCTTTAGCACCAGTTGGATAAAAGGAATCATGATGCATGTGATAACCAGCAGGATAGTACCCCAGGTCATGCGCCAGTTAAAAACGGTCAGCAAAGCTGTAATGCCGAGCGGGAGGATCGCCTCTCCGATGGGAAAGCCCAGGTTGGAAATACTCAGTGCCTTTCCGCGCTCATGATCAAAAAACTTGGCCATTGCCGTCTGCGCAGTGTGGCTGCTTAATCCCTGCCCGGAAAGACGGAGCAGCAGGAGTCCCACAAACAGGAGTCCAATATGCCAGGAGATAGCCACCATAAGGAGGCGACGATGAGCCCGATGGCCACAAATGTGCTATAGAGCCGGAGGGGAATGTGGTCTATCCACTTGCCCAGCCAGGGTAGTACAGCCGCACTAACCAGTGTGGCCCCGGAGTAGAGAGAACCGAAACCGGCATTAGAGAGTTGGAAGTCCTGCAGGAAATAGGGAACAAACAGGGAGATTAAAAAGGTTTGTCCAAAACTGGAGAAAAAGGTGAATGAGAGCCCAAAAGACAGCAGGCGCCGCTCTTTCAAGACAAAAGTGAGGTAGCTCATTGGGTGTCGTAAAGGGGGATTGTGATGTGATTATGTCGTGTCATCAATCAGGCGGCAAAAATACGGGTAAATCACTTAAACGTAAAGATTAGTTCAAGTATTAATATTGGCTTAACATTGGGGGTTTGAGGTGTTGAGGGTTAAAGTCGAAAGTCAGAAGGTTTAAGGTCGGAAGGTCCAACGTCTAAGGTTGAAAGTTGAAAGGTTGTATGTTTAATGTTGGTCCCTTGAATTCAACATTCCTATTGTCATTCAACATTGCCTTCCTCCACCCTAACGTAAATTTTCACTGAAAAAATGAACAGCAGTTTTCTACGGGCAACAGTGATTTTTAATTCTTATGTCCTAACTCCCTATCTTTGATAACGGTGAAATCAAACTAAAGTCATAGATTATCCAGGAACCAGCCAAAAGCCCAAACACCTGCATTCTTTGTGGAGGTAGTAACATCAGCCTCTTCTACCGGGATCTCTCGGATCAATATCGATCAGACTATTACAAATGCAGAAACTGCTCGCTGATTTTTGCCCCAGGTCGGCATCGGCCTACAGCGGAAGAGGAAGTGGAGCGATATGACCAGCACAACAATGACCCGGAAGATCCAAGGTATCGGGAATTCCTCGGCAGGTTATTTCATCCGCTATGTGAATTGTTGGAGCCGAAGAGCAAAGGACTTGATTTTGGATCGGGCCCTGGTCCTACGCTCAATATCATGTTTGAGGAGCAGGGCCACGAGATGAACATTTACGACCCTTTTTACGCGGACGATCCCACCGTTTTTGAAGAGACGTATGATTTCATTACCTCAACAGAGGTTGCCGAACACCTACACAATCCAAAAGAGGAGTTCGATAAGCTGTGGAGCTGTCTTCGACCGGGCGGCTACCTCGGAATAATGACCAAACTGGCAACCGACGACAAGGATCACTTCGCCGACTGGCACTACCGGCTAGACAACACCCATGTCACATTTTACACCAGGGACACCTTCCGGTGGCTGGCTGAATACTGGGACGCCTCCCTCAATTTCTATAAAAATAGTGTCATGATTTTCCAGAAAAGATCTTAAGGCATTGCGTCGCCCCGGCTACATTTTCTGATTTGCGCTCAGTTCCCGTACTTCCTGAAGATTTTGCTTCAGCTCTTCGTCGGTAAACGAATGGTCACTCAGTTTACCGGCAAAATAGTCCTCGTAGGCTGACATATCCACAAAACCATGTCCACAGAGATTAAACAGAATCGTCTTTTCCTGTCCCTCCTCTTTCGCCTGTTTGGCTTCGCGAATGACTTGCGCTACAGCATGGGTAGCTTCGGGTGCTGAAATGATTCCCTCCGTTTTGGCAAAAAGAACTCCTGCTTCGAAGCACTCAAGCTGTTGAATTGCAATCGCTTCAATAAGCTCATCTTTTAATAGCTGGCTGCAGAGCACGCTGGCCCCGTGGTAGCGTAGTCCACCGGCATGAATGGCTGCTGGCGTAAAGTTATGTCCAAGCGTATACATGGGCAGCAGCGGCGTATAGCCTGCGGAATCCCCAAAATCGTACATAAATTCCCCCTTCGTCAGTTTGGGACAGGAGGCCGGCTCTACTGCAACAAACCGGGTATTTTCCCCATCTTTAATATTATTTTTCAGGAATGGAAACGAGATCCCGGCAAAGTTTGAGCCTCCCCCGAGCGGCGCAACTACCACATCAGGATAATCGCCTGCGTATTCAAGTTGTTTTATCGCTTCCTGACCAATTATGGTTTGATGCAACAATACATGATTGAGCACAGAACCCAGGGAATATTTTGTTTCCTCATCCTGCACCGCGCGTTCAATGGCTTCGGATATTGCGATACCCAAACTGCCGCTGGTTTCCGGATCTTTGGCCAGGATATCACGCCCCGCCTGTGTACGATCGCTCGGCGATGGGTATACCTCTGCACCGAATGTATTCATCATCACTTTTCGGTAGGGCTTTTGGTCGTAACTGATCCGTACCATATATACTTCACAGGTTACGTCAAATTGTGAACAAGCAAATGCCAGTGCGGTACCCCACTGCCCGGCCCCGGTTTCAGTAGTGATGCTCTTTACACCTTCTTTGTTGTTATAATAAACTTGTGGAACGGCGGTATTGGGCTTGTGTGAACCACTGGGACTGACACCCTCGTATTTGTAATATATTTTTGCCGGGGTATCGAGGGCTTTCTCCAGCTGATTGGCGCGGTACAGCGGAGAAGGACGCCAAATTTTATAGATATCGCGTACTTCATCGGGAATCTCGATATATGACTCGGTAGAAACTTCCTGCTCAATCAGCCCCATCGGGAATATCGGGGAGAGATCATCGGGCCCTGCAGGTTCACCTGTTTCGGGATGCAAAGGCGGCTGTGGTTTGTTCGGCATATCTGGTACTATATTATACCAATGGGTGGGAATGTCGGACTCATTTAGAAAAATTTTCTTGGACATGGGAAATACGATATGAATTAAAATTGTAATGTACAGGTGAACAATGATGACACCGCCAACAGGTGTGTAACCCTACAACTAAACCCGTGATTTTTGAATATGGGAATAAACGATTAGTAAAAAAAGAAAATTGATATTTCCTGATGAAATAAACTGCAAATAATGTGAATATCGGGCACTTACAAAGATAAAGTGCTGGGTATTGTTGCCGACTGTCAATAGCCTATTATCACTATACTCTTGGTGCTTATCCCGATTGGGGCTGCTTACTTATGTCCCTGACTGAACAGCCGATTCCTCCACGCCAGGGAAATCATTCTCACAAATAGTTGTTTTTATTACAATTAATTATAAATTATATAAATAGAACCATGTATACCTAACATTTGTAAAAACAAAGTGTATAACGATTTTTTTTCTACTGGTTGGCCTTATTGAGAGCAGATAAATATCTGAAAAGAAAAAATTAAGATATGACAGAATCCTGCATAGGATTTAGATATTAACCTTACCCAGCGAGGTACAGTCATGCAAAAAGAGAACCCTGCCAAAATTCTTCTGCAAGTAAAGACAGAGGATGGAGATCCAGACGAGGTTGATCAACTGACGCGCCAACTGTTGATGGAGCTGAGAGACGAAGACGTAGAATCAGCGGAACTGGTACGGGAAGCCTCGCAAACCAAGGGGGCAAAATCAGTGGAAGCGATAACACTGGGGGCTATCGTCATGGCCGTACTGCCTAAAGCGGTCCCGAAGATTATAGAATTGTTACAGGCCTGGATCGAACGTGGTACGGGTCGTCGTGTATCATTCAAAGGTAACATAGGCGGTGAGAATGTTGAGTTTGAGGGCGATTCCAAGGATTTCAAAGTATTCCTGGAGTCGTTGGAAAATTCCAAAAAGTAAGCAGTGTAGATTCTGTCGACTACAAACTTTTCCTCGCTCACACAAATCTCTCCGGCGGAAAGCAAGACAATGTCACGCAAGTATGCCTTATTCGTCGGTAACAGTGAATATGACTCGGACAGCCTGGTTGATTTAGAAGCTCCGCTGGCCGATGTACGTGATCTGGCCAACCTGTTTCGAGATGAGAAGATCGGGGGCTTTGACGAGGTCGTTGAGCTGATTAACAGCCCTGAATCAGAGATCAGGCAAACAATTGGCGGCTTCTTTTTGAATAAAAAGCCCGAAGATCTTTTACTGCTCTACTTTTCCGGGCACGGCGTGCTGGATGACCGCGGACACCTCTACCTGGCGGTCAAGGATACCCGCCCCGATCTGTTGAGAGCAACGGCGATCTCAGCTGATTTCATTGCCGATGATATGGATCTATGCCGATCAAAACGCCAAATCCTTATCCTGGACTGTTGTCACAGTGGTGCCTTCCGGCGGGGTATCAAAGGGGGCGGCAAAGCGCTGACCGCCTCAACCTTTGAAGGCAACGGGAGCGGGCGCATTGTGCTGACAGCCTCCGATCGCAGGGAGTTTGCCATGGAGGGCAACCAGGTGCTGGACAAAGCCAAAACATCACTATTCACCCACTTTTTGCTTGAAGGCATAATGTCAGGAGAAGCCGACCGGGATGGTGACAGTTTTATCTCCCTGGATGAGTGGTATGATTACGCCTACGAAAAGGTGGTCAGCAACCTGCCCACGCAGACGCCGCGCCGGTGGGTCTACAACCAGGAGGGAAGGCTGATCATTGCCCGAAATCCATGCCCTGAAAAAAATAAACCAGCTGAACTCCATGCAGAACTCCAGGGAAAGATAGCCGACAGCAATCCCAAAGTGAGGCTCGGGGCAATTTCAAAGCTGGGGAATATCCTGGACAGCCGTGATAACCGACTGAAACCCCAGGCGCGTGAAGCACTGGTGCAGCTGCAAGAGGATGAGAATGAAAAAGTTAAGCAAGCCGCGACAAGGGTGCTGAAGAATTACGAGTCCATTCTGTTGGATGAAATCACTGCTAAAAAACAGCAGAAAAAAACAGATACGAAAGTGACTAAGGAACAACCCGGAGCGAGCGCCTGGGACAGTTTGCTGAGTTGGTTCCGGACAAACCTCGGCATCGCTCATTGGAGACGATGGGTGGCCATCACCATGCTGGCAGCAGGTGTGGTTTTCGGGGCCAGGGGATTGTTGACGATGCTGGACAATAGCAATGGCACAGAAGAAGGTAACATTGCAGAACAAGCAGAAATGGGAGGTGTAGGAAACATGGGGCTCCCGCCGGAAGAGACAGATCCCAATGATGGAGAAGGCGGGGAAACTTCACTTTCCAATAAGTCCACACCAGCCGAGACCCGGGAAACGGTTGAGCAGGACAGGTCATCGGATCCTCCCAAAGAGGCTCTCAATGAAATGGAAAGCAGGCCAAACAACCAACAGATGCAACCAATTACCAAGCAGGATCCCCAAAACAATCAGCAACCCGGGAATATAGCGGGGTCATCAGAGGCTGAGCAGGACATTTTGAACCAACAGGATCCACAAACAACAGGTGGAGAAAACATTGCAGCAAACGAACCGGAAAATCTGGAAGAGACGCCTGCCCCGGAACAGCGCCCCATCGACCGGCTGCACTCAGAACTCGACGTGCTGCAGGAAAATGTAAGAGAGGCGATTACAGATCGTGAATGGTCCGGCCTGCCGGCACCACTGGCTGACTATTATAGCAAGATGCTTGCAAACTTCTATTCCATGTTCAATGTGGTTGATGTTGAAAGTGTGGCCGGAGAGCTGGAATCCGATGAAAAGACGGCGAAACTTCCGGTTACGATGACGATCAGTTACCGGCAGAAAGGAAGGGACGAGGTTAAAGAACTTCCTTTCCCCGCCCACTGGATATGGCAAAAAAACGGGGACCAATTCGTACTGAGTAGTGTGCAAGCGCCTTAGGTTGGTTCCTCCTAAATAACAACAACACAGTTAAACATACGGGTGATGTCATGCGAAAACTATATTACTACTTGAGAGTCTCATATCTAATTCTATTCATATTATTATTTGGTATGGTGCAGCAATCGCTGCGTGCTCAACCATTACTGGAAGAATCGATTGCCAACCTATATGCCGCTTGCCTGTTCGAAAGCCTGCAAGACAATAACCCCTTCAGCGAAGCTGCAAACCTGGCGCGACAGGCTTTTGCTCCCGGCATCAGCGGTTTTATCGAGAGTAATCTCGCCGCCATCCCCCTGACGCCGCCCAGCCTGGAGGCAGAATATACGGAGCAGGGTATCGTCAGTGTTGTCACAGGGTTTACGCCGATCTATACCGAGAGCAGTGCATCAGTGGGCAAGGGACTGTTTTTGGTGGGAGCCAACGCATCATACTTCAATCTTTCCAAGATCAGGGGAGAAGACCTAAGTGCGCTCAGGTTTGCTTTCCAACAAAATGGGGGCGGCGACCTCATTACTGCGAATATGCCGTGGGATATCAGCGCGGCGGTGTTTACCATTCACGGCACCTATGGCGTTACCGATCGTTTTGACATCAGCTTTGCGCTTCCGATCGTGAACCTGAGTATTGAGAATGTGAATACGACTTTTACCGTGGAGGGAGAAAACACCGGGTGCCGATACAGTCCCGACGGTCTGAACTGCGAGGGCAACGGAAACCGTGAAGTAAGTCCCGCACTGTTTAATTTTGTGGATGATGCGATGGAGCAAGAGACCTTCATAGAGACCCTCTCCCTACGGACCAAGTATCGTTTCCCGGTCTCTGCCAGCAACGTTCGGCTGGCTGCCGTGATGGATCTCCGCCTGCCGTTGCGCCCCTCGGACAACATGCTGGGCAGCGGAAATTTTGGGACGCGCTTTACCTTCATCAGCGAATACAACCCAACAAGCTCATTCCAACCGTATGTGAATGTAGGCGCCCAGTTTTGGAACGGCTCCAGTAGTAACAGCGTCAACCTGGCAACCGGGTTCAACCAGCAGATGGTCCCGGGCCTGTTCTTTTCCTTTGACCTGCTGGGCAAAATTGATATTGAACCGGATCCCTTCCTGGCCCCCATAGGCGGAGCATTGTCGCCGGACGGCCCCGCCCCGGGAAGCTCACTGGTTAGATCATCGATACCGGCTATCAACCGAGACCATACGCTGAATGCCGGGTTGGGATTGCAACTGGCCCTCTCACCGCGATTTCATGCCTACGGCAGTGCGCTGTTTGCATTGCTGGATCACGGGCTGCAGTCCACCATTGCACCGACGGCCGGGATAGCAGCGCATTTTTGATATTGATGTGTTTTGATGTTTTAGTGTAGAGACGTTGAGGTGTTGAGAAAAAAGGTCGAAGGTTGGAAGGTCCAAGGTCTAAGGTTGAAAGTTTAAGGTTTTATGAATGTTGGTCCCTTGAATTCAACGTTGCCTTCCTTCTGCTCTATGTAAATCTCGCGGGAGATAAAGAGAGCCGTAGCGTAAAGAACTGAATGCTCCCTGCACTGGAAGTACAGGGGGTCGGGGTAGGACTGAAAGTCCTTCTTCTTTCAAAAATTACCTCCTTTTCTACAAAAAAGGTGATTAGCCATCTCCAATTGGGGTACCTTTTCAAGGACTCTGCCAACTATCCGCTGAGGAGTAGGGCATCCCCCTGTCCCCTTCAATGTCCCCGGTCTGTACATTCAAAGGGAAAGGCTGTGAGCCCGGCAAGGAAATTCCCCCTTTGAAGGGGGCCAGGGGGATGTAGCCCATATTGAAACAGTTTCACCATATACTGATGGGCAGCTTATTTCCCGATAGCTACAAGAAATGGCTACTGCCAAAGCCGGACGCTTGCAGGCCCGTGGGGAGAGCAGCACATCCCCCTTTTCTTCGGCGGGGGCCGAATTCATTTCCCCCTTCGAAGGGGGAAGGATGTGAGCCATGCAAGAAATATTTCCCCTTTGAAGTCAGGGGGATGTAGTCCAAAAGTCACAAGAATGACTATGAAGTTTCTCCAAATTCTTATATTGAATTCACGTTCAATTACCCATCACATTGATGAACCTGCAGGTAGCTCAAATAATGGAATCAAATGTTCTTGTGCTCTTTCTACTGGTGACGCTATCTGTTCTATCGGCATGTGAGCAACAAGAGAAAACCCTGGAAGACACACCTGTTTTATCTGCTGATGGCGTGGAGATCAACTACAAGGTGCAGGGAACAGGCTCTCCAGCAGTAGTCTTTGTGCATGGGTGGTCTGGCGATATGGAATACTGGAAGCAACAACTGCCCTATTTCTCCCGGCATTACAAAGTAGTTGCCATTGACCTTGCGGGACATGGGGAGTCCGGGCATAACCGGGAAGATTGGACAATGGCCGCCTTCGGGGAGGACGTAGTTACCGTCATTGAAAAGTTAGAACTTGACACCTTCATACTGGTTGGCCATTCAATGGGAGGTGCTGTGGTTGTTGAAGCTGCGCAGCTAATGCCCGATCGTGTTACTGGCCTGGTGGCTGTTGACGCCTTCCATCAGCTAGACCTGGAACGGACTCCCCGGGATGTGGAGAACATACTGGAACCATTTAAGAAGGATTTTGCCAGAGCTACCCAGACCTCTGTCAAAGAAAACTTGTTTGCCGCTGCATCTGATTCATTATTGATTGCAAATATCTCTTCAGATATGGCTGCTGCTCCACCCAGCGTTGCCCTCCCGGCATTACGGAACCATCTTCTCTGGAAACCCGGCGAAGGGCTGCCAAAGGTCCCGGCGCCCATAAAACTGATCAACTCTGACATGACACCTACAGATCTGAATGCAGCGAAGAGCTTCGAGGTGGAAATCTTTGTTATGTCAGGCGTCGGCCATTTCCCGATGCTGGAAGACCCCGGAATATTCAATACCCTTCTCGGAAATGTAATTCAGGAGTTTACAACCAAAGCCAAGCCGCGGGGAAAATAATTGGACCTATTGAGCATAAAATGGCCTGCGTTGAGCGACGCGGCAATCTCCCCGGTTTTTGAAATTGGGCGGGAGATGTTCTTCTATTTTCGATGTAATAACATCCCTCGAATCCTACCGAGGACCAACTCGGATGAATCATCTTCCGTCAGCCGAAGGAGACTTTTTGATCATACCATTCATAGCGAACTCAGATTATTGTTTTAAAGGTGTTACCCAGCGTCTCACGCGGATACCTTTCTTCTCCCGCAACTGAACAAAACTCCGAGAAGCAGGTCCTGCCATTTTTGGCTTTTAGCCCTCCATTCAGTATTTACCAGGTCTATATGTTAGCAAAAGCTTGTATAACCATTGAGTCAGTATAAGTACGGGATTTAAATTGGAGGGATACCAACCCCCCTGGGGTATAGCTTCGTTCGGCAAGCAAATTCATTATTTTACCTGAATTCGACATAAAAACTGTCATTACAAGGGATTCGGTGACCAATCGGGATCCCGATAGTGATCGGGAGGTAATCTCCTAATAGTATGAACAAAAAAACAGACGGGGAGATCGCCACGTCGATCTCACGATGGAGCCACTACTATCAAAGACGCCTCCTCGCGATGACAGCTATGATTATTGTGATTTTTATATCGAACTGACGTTATTTTATAACCACCTTTGAAAGTATAGACTATTAATCGCTGCTCTTATGAAAAAGAAACATATTTATTGTGCCCTGTCTTTATTGCTGTTTGTGATTAATCCGCTGTTGGCACAACACCAAGAAAACAGTGCCTCCCAAAACCAAGAGGCGGAAGACCCACCCAATATCATTGTCATTATCCCGGACGATCTCGGGTGGTCGGATGTTGGTTATCACGGCTCTGAAATATCCACCCCCAACATCGACCGCCTGGCTGCTTCTAGTATTCGATTCGACCACCAATATGTTTATCCCACGTGTACTCCCACCCGGGTTAGTTTCATTACCGGCAGGTATCCCAGCCGTTTTGGCGTCACGGGCCCCGACTATGGGGAGGTCATTGATATGGGAACTCCCACCCTGCCGTCGCTACTCCAGGAGAACGGGTATCATACCGCCATCGCGGGGAAATGGCACATGGGATCCCCTCCGTACACCCCGTTAAAATACGGCTTCGATGCCTCTTATGGTTTTTTTGACGGGCAGATTGATCCCTATACCCATGAATATAAGACCGAAACGGCAACCACCCGCCGCCGATCCTGGCACCGCAATGATGAATATCTCGATGAAGAAGGTCATGCTACCGACCTAATAACCGAAGAAGCGATCCGTGTAATAAACGAGAAAAGAGCGAACCCCTTCTTTCTCTATGTAGCGTATAGCGTACCACATCACCCGCTTAACGAACCCAGGGAGTGGACCTCGCAGTATGAGCATTTAACTATGTCGCCGTCCCGCAAATGGTTTGCAGCCAGCGTTACCCATATGGATGATGGCATTGGGAAAATTGTGGATGCACTGAACGAAACCGGGCAACGAGAAAACACGATCATTCTTTTTATCAGTGACAACGGTGGGCAAAAAAGTTGGCATAGCGATACGCTGTACCATGGAGCTTATTCAGACAAACCGCACACTGTGCTGGGAAACAACTATCCATTGAAAGGATGGAAGCAAGACCTGTATGAAGGGGGCATCCGCGTGCCGGCATTTATCAACTGGAAGGGCACACTCGAATCGGGTACTGCAGAAATGCCTGTCCATGTATCGGATTGGCTGCCTACATTTTATGGTGCAGCAGGAATCGACCGTGATTTAAGCGCACTTCAGCTGGACGGGCAAAATATCTGGCCCTATCTGACAGACCAACAGCCCGTGAACACGGACCGCAGGATGTACTGGAAGGTCCCTCATCAGTCAGCGGTCAGGGAAGGGGCATGGAAACTTATTGAAGATCACGACACCGGCGGGTTTGAACTGTACAACCTGGATAATGACTTCCGGGAGACTCATGACTTGAGCGAGGAATACCCGGAGAAAGTGGAACAGTTAACGGAGCTGCTGGAAAAGTTTGAGGAGAATGACCGGCAAGAATAGTGTTTAGTTGTTGAGATGTTGAGGTGTTGATCAAGGTCGAAGGTCCTAAAGTCGAAGGTCGGAAGGTCAAAAGCCCCATCTCCCCGTCCTTCGAAATTTTTGTTGAGTAAAGTGCCCGAAACCGAAGCGTAAAGAAACCATTTTTGTCTGAGATCCGCGCGGCTCAGCGGAGCGAGTTTAAATGGTTTTAGCGGAGGTGGAGGAAACGCAACAAAAATTTCATCAGGCGGTGATTTTTTGGGTTACTTTTTTTATCACTAAAAAAAGTAACCCTCCCCTAACGGTAAAAAGAGCAAAAAAGAACAACCAAGGCAGCAACAACCCAACAATCCCTAACAACCCGATCCACCCCAAAAAGGCAAAAACGCCCAAAATTAATTTTATCCATAAAGTTTGGCAGAACAGTCCCTTACCAACACCCAAAATAGCGGTTTAAAATTATTCTGTAAGGATTTGCCCTGAAACTTATCTATAAGGACGAGAGAGGCTCCTCAAGAGAGGGGCTGCTTTCAGTACTAATTCATTAATCTTTAATTAAATCGAGAGGAAATACGATGCCAATATCATTTTCATTACAAGAAAACCACCTAACCGACAATCCCAACGACTATGTTGCGCGGGTCCAAGACCAGGCCAACCGCGATATCGAATATATCGTTGAGCAGATGACCAGCCGCGGCTCCACCGTCACCCCGGCCGAGGCGATGTCTGTGCTGGAGGAGTTTGAGCTGGCCGTGGCCAAGGTGCTGCAGCAGGGCGACAGCATTACCACCCCGTTGTTCCGGATCAACGCCTCTATCACCGGGGTGTTTGACGATCCCGAGGATGACTTTGACCCGGAGCGACATGAAGTAAAGCTGAATGTGAACCCGGGGCAACGCATCAGCAGCATAGCCGAGGAGGTACCGGTAGAGAAAATAGCAGCAGACCGCCGGGAGCCGGTCCTGCGCCGGTACCATGATGGTGGCAGCGGCACGACTAACGAGACGCTGAGCCCAACCCACACCGGTCGCTTGGTGGGCGAATTGCTGAAGATAGATCCAGAGGACCAAGAGCAAGGCGTCTTCCTGATCGGGCCGGACGAGGCCGAGACCCGTGTGGTTGAATACGTCCACAACAAGCCCTCTAAGCTAGGATTCCGTGTCCCAGAAGGCGGGGAGTATACCATGGAGGTACGGGCTAAGCTGCATAACACGAACGAACTGCGTGTAGGCACACTTAATGCCCCCCTCATCGTCACGTAATACAGACCATTACACTGTTAACAGCCGCATGTCAGTTAAACGGCATGCGGCCTTTTTTGAACAAACGGGCTACCCTTACTGCTCAAAGGTTTTGTCATTACTGCTCAAGACTCTTAACCTTACTGCTCAAGGGTCTTGACCTTACTGCTCAAGATTCTTGACCTTACTGCTCAAGATTCTTGAGAGCCTTACGAGCTTGCGAGAGGCTTTAAACAGCATTTCCTGGGCATGGCCCACACGATGCATAAAAATCCCCTTTACTATAAGGCCGGCAGGAAAATTCCCCCTTCGAAGGGGGTTAGGGGGATGTAGCCAATGATGAAACAGCTTCACCATAAACTGAGGGGGCAGCTTATTTCCCGACAGCTGCAAGAACTGGCCACTGCCATAGCCGGACGCTTGCAAGCCCGCACGTAGAGCAGCACATCCCCCTTTTCTTCGGGGGTGGCCGAATTCATTTCCCCCCTTCGATGTTCTGTTCGGGGACATGGTTTACACCCGTTCGGGGAGATCCTTTACACTTTTAAATTAGCATGTTGATTTACAGTAATTGTTCGAATTTGTTGATGGCAAAAATAGACGTCATACCTGTCCTCGGACTCCGAGCTAGCTCGGAGCGCGAGGCGATAGCCGCTGAAGGCGCGCCCGACCGT